>JAKALH010000216.1 GCA_021813225.1 Chloroflexota bacterium | reverse complement strand
TCAGAATCCACGCCAGCGGAACCAATGCCAGAAGCGTCGCCAGCCCGGTCAACGACAGCATGGCGGCGTTCACGGCGCGGCGATAGCGCTCGCGCGACTGCGACACGACGATGCGGCGCGCCCGCATGCGCTCTCGCACTGAAAGTATGGCGCCGGGTGTTTCTGTGCTCATCGTCTCACCCTCATGATCTCAGGCGTGCGCCTCGGGATTGCGGCGCGCCACGCTCCACACCAGCAGACGCGCCAGCAGGTTCAACAGCACACTCATGACAAACAGCAGCAGGCCGATCTCCAGCAGCGCGCTGGAGTAGGCGGCGGTGCGGCTCTCGCCCCATTCGTTGGCGATGACGCTGGCCATGGTATAGCCGGGACTCAGCAGCGACGCCGAGAGCTGCGACACGTTGCCGATGACCATGGTCACGGCCATCGTCTCGCCCAGCGCGCGCCCCAGGCCGAGGATGACCGCGCCCAGGATGCCCGACAGCGAGTAAGGCAATACCACTTTCGAGATAGCTTCCCACTGCGTGCAGCCGATACCATACGCGCCCTCGCGCTGCGAGCGCGGCACCGCCAGCAGCACATCGCGCGAGATCGCGGTGATGGTCGGCAGAATCATCACCGCCAGAATCAGCCCGGCGGCCAGGAAACTGGCGCCGAAGAACGGCCCCTGGAAGATGGGCAGGAAAAGCCCGTGTTGCGGGTCGCCGAACGTGTTCATCAGGAAATTGCCCAGCGGCTGGACCAGCGCCGGGATGAACACGAAGATGCCCCACGCGCCGTAGACCACGCTGGGTATGGCGGCCAGCAGCTCCACGAGGTAACCCAGTGTCGCGCGCAGGCGCGCTGGGCATAGTTCAGACAGGAACACGGAGATGGCCAGCCCCAGAGGCACAGCCAGCACCAGGGCAACGAGCGAGGTGCTCAAGGTGCCGGCGATGAATGGCAGGGCGCCGAACTGCCCGCCCACCGGGTTCCAGTCCGTCGCGGTGATAAAGTTGAGGCCGTCCCGGCTGCGCGTCGTCGCGGAGGAGGCCCACAGCATCACACCCACGCCGACCACCAGACCCAGTACCAACAGCGCCGAGAACACCAGGATGACCTTATACGGGATATCGCCGTGCTGCAACATCCTGCCGATCGGCGAGGATACGGGCCGGTTCAGGCGAAATCTGCTGGTTGTTGCCATATCGCTTATTCCAGTTGCGTCAGCGTTCCCTTGACTCAGATGTCTGACTTCTGCGCAGGTTCATAGTATCGTACCTCATACAACAAACAGCCTCCCGCCGGTTCGGCCGGTCGGGAGGCAAATCGATGCGGATAACGTTTGAGCAAGCTATTCCTACATCACCGGCTTGCCCTGGCAGGTGATCGCCTTGAGCGCGCTCTGGATGGTGGGCATCACATCGGTGGGCAGCGGTGCGTACAGCAGTTTGGCGGCTCGCGCAGCAGCACCCTGGTCTGTGATGGCCCAGTTGTAGAAGTTGAGCACCTTCGCGGCCTTCTTGCAGTCCTTGTAGTCCTTGTTCACGATGAGATAGGTGAAGCCGGCGATGGGCCACGCCGCCGGGTCCGGCGCGTTGACGATAAGGGCGTTCAGATGCTCGTTGAACTTGGCGCCCTTGATCGCCGCGACCGTGCTGGGGATGCTGGCCTCGACCGTCTTGCCTGATGCGTTGACCTGCTTCGCAAACAGGATGTTGTTGTTTATGGCGTAAGCCAGCTCGACATAGCCGATAGCGCCGCTGGTGTTCTGGATGGCCGCCGCCACGCCGGGGTTGCCCTTGCCGCCCTGGCCGCGCTTCAGTTTATCGACCGGCCAGTCTACAGCCGTGCCGGCGCCGGGGCCGCTCTTCCAGTCAGCGCTGACCGTCGAAAGGAAGTTGGTGAAGATGAAGGTCGTGCCGGAACCGTCAGAGCGGTGCACCACATTGATCGGCATGTCAGGGAAAGTAACGCCAGGGTTCAGCGCGGCGATCGCGGGGTCGTTCCACTTCGCAATCTTCCCCAGGTAGATGTTCGCGATCACGTCGGAATTCAGCGTGATGGCCGATGTCACCCCTTTCACGTTATAGGCCATGACAACAGCGCCGGCCACGGTCGGCAGCATCTGCAGGTTGGGGTCATCCTGATAGTCCTTATTGCTTAGCGCAGCATCCGAACCGGCGAAGTCCACGTTGCCGGCCTTGATATCTTTGATGCCCTGCCCTGAGCCACCGCCGCCATAGTTAATCACCACGGAGGGATCGAGTTGGTTATAAGCAAACGCCCAGTCCTCATACAGCGGCTGGGGGAATGTGGCGCCCGAAGCATTCAACTGGACTGATCCGGGAGGATCGGTCGGCTTAGCCTGCCGGCTGGCGACCGGGGTGGCGGTCACGACGGACACCACCGTGGACACTACGGTCTTTTCAACCGGCGCGGACGTGACGACGACGGTTTTCTCCACGACCCGCGGTGTGGGGGTCGCGCCACCGCACGCGGCCAGTAATACGCTTGCTGCCAGCGCGGCTGTTCCTACATAAGTCAGTTTTGTTTTCATTGATACCAATATCTCCTCTAGGGAAGAGAGGGTATCAATGCCGATTTAACCGAATGTAAAGAGAAGTTTAAGCCGGTGTTAAGTCCGTTATGCCAAGCTGCACGCGCAGGTCATCCAGCACGGCCAGCAGGTTGGCGTGCTGGACGGCATCTTCACCGGTAAAGACAGCGTTATTCGCGCGGCAGGCGGCCTCAATGGGCAGCCCGCGCAGTTGAAGCATGCGCTTGGCGCAGGAGGGGTACTTCACACTGACCAGCAGATCCATCAGCGACAGGATGCGCTGCAGGTGCTCCGCTTCGGCTGGGCGCTGCCGCCAGTTGCGGCACAGCCAGACCAGCAGTTCCGGGTAAACATTGGCGGCGATGCACGACACCCCCGCCGCGCCGTAGCGCAATGTCGCCAGCGCCGTCGGCGTGTTGGCGTTAAACAACTGCAGCGGCGTGCCTTGCCCGGCTGCCAGTTTCAGCCGCATCGCTTCGGCGTCGCAGGTGGTGTCTTTATGAAAGACAAAGCGGCCGGTATGCGCCAGGTAGCCATACGTCGACGCAGGCAGGATGCGCTTGTACGGCGCGGGACACTCGTACAACCCCAACGGAATCGGCGCGGTCAGCGCCAGCAGTTCGTCGACGCGCTCGATGAAGCGCGCTTCCGGCTCGTCCGCGCCGGCAAGCTGGCTGGTAATGACGACGACCGCCGTCACGCCGGTATCGGCCATGCGCCGGACGAAGGCGGCCTGTTCATCGACTGTCCCGCCGAACGTGCCGGTAGCCAGCACGGGGACGCGCCCGCTGGCGCGTTGCACCACCCGCGCCGCCACCCGCAGACGCTCGTCGGGCGTCAGGTCGTACATCTCGCTCGACAGGCACACGGAGAACAGCCCGGCGGCGCCGGCCTGCAGGTACCAGTCGGTCAGCCGGTCGAGGCCGTCCCAGTCGACGGCGCTACTGGTATGAAACGGGGTGAGCATCACCAGGTACAGCCCGGCGGGCAGAGCGGTTGGTTGCATGGTTGTGCGGGATTATATGCCTCTCTCTGTCCCTTTGCGTTCTTCGCGCCTTTCGCGGTAAGACTCCGAACCGCGAAGAAAGGAAGTGCGCGAAGTATCTCTCTTTCCCTTCGCGCCTTTCGCGGTTAGATCTTCATATCACGGCGGGTGTATATATATCCGTATGAAGACCAATCTGCCCCGCGCTCATGCGTGGCCTGCACGGGCCGCGTTTTCGCTGCTGCTGGCCGGCACGGCCGCCTGCAGCGCATTGGCGCCCACGCCGCCCCCCAGCCCGACGCCTGCCGAACCGCTGGTGCTGCAGGTACTGACCATCGACACCCCGCCCATCAGCCAGGTATACGATATCCTGACGCAGGCATTTGCCCGCCTGCACCCCGAAGTGACCATCATCAAGGTCCCGCTCACCACCGACCCGGCACAACAGATTGCCAGCCTGGCGCAGACGAATAACGTGCCCGATGTCATCTGGACCATCGATGCGCTGACACCGTCGTTTGTCGATGCCGGCCTGCTGCTGAACATGAACGAACTGGCCAGCGTGGACCGCACCTTCAAGCGCGACGACATCAATCCCGACGCGCTGGCGGCAGGCAACGGCCAGGAGAAGCAGGGCCTGTACATGATCCCCGCTGTGATGGAAAGTGTGCAGATGTTCTACAACAAGAACATGTTCCAGAAGGCTGGCGTGCCGTACCCGGATGCCAATTACACCTGGGACGAACTGATCGCGGCATGCAAGAAGATCCAGGAGACCAGCGTCAACGTCAAGTGCCTGGGGTATCCCAACTCGGCCATACCGGACCCGAGCTGGTGGGCCTACCTGGTGCCGTGGATACGCGGCTACGGCGGGGATGTGTTGAGTGCCGACGGCAAAGTGTCCACCTTGAGCAGCCCGGAGTCGCTGGCCGGCCTGCAGGCGTACACCGACCTGTGGACAAAAGACCAGATTGCGTCGAACCCGCAAATACGCGGGAACTGCTTCGTCTCCGAGCACTGCGCAGTCATCTTCAACGTCGTCGGCGGCATTGGTCTGCTGCAGCAGCGCATCGGCGACTCCTTCAGTTGGGACGTTCAGGTGATACCGGCGCTCCCCAAGGGGCGTTTCACCGGCACGGGCACCTACGGCTACGGCATCTCCAGCAGCGCCAGGCGCCCGCAACTGGCCTGGGATTTCATCAAGCTGCTGGCGACGCCCGATGTCCAGCGCACCATTCTGGCGCAGCGCGCCGGCATGCCGGTGTTGAAGTCGCTGTCCGGCGCCGCGGCGCTCGACACCCACGGGACGCCGCCGGCCAACATGCAGGCGTTCATCACAGGCAGTCGGTACGGGCTGTATCCGCATGCATACCCCACCGCCTGCGGCAACTTCTACAGCGGACTGGTACAGTCAGCCATCAGCGAAGCCTTCAAGGCCGTGCTCGAAGGCGCGCAGGTCGACACCGCCTTCCGGCAGGCCGACCGGAAGATACAGGACTGCCTGGACAGCGCCAAATAAGATGCTTTACGACATCACGCGCCCGCTGTCGCCGCGCACCGCCGTATTCCCCGGCGATACGCCCGTCTCGATCACCCCTGTGATGTCGACGCGCAACGGCGACTGCTGCAATGTCAGCGCGATCACCATGAGCGCCCACGCAGGCACGCATATCGACGCGCCGCGCCACTATGCCGACGATGCCCCCGGTGTGGATGCGCTTGACCTGGGCGTGCTGACCGGGCCGGCCCGTGTCGTCACCATCCATGCGTCCGAGCGTATCGCCGTCGAGGACGTGGCCGGCCTGGACGATCTATCCGGTGTGGCCCTGCTGGTTCACACGCGCGGATCCGACACCCCGCATGATGCGTTCGACCCGCAACTGGTGCACTTCGCTGCGGACGCTGCGGCATGGCTGGGCGAGCAGGGCGTGCGGCTGGTGGGTATCGATACGCCTTCGGTGGACGCTGCTGAGAGTTCCGACCTGCCGGCGCATCGGGCGTTCCAGAAACACGGCGTGGTCATTGTCGAAAACCTGTGGCTGCGCGATGCG
>JAKALH010000215.1 GCA_021813225.1 Chloroflexota bacterium | reverse complement strand
ACATCGGCGAAGTCCAGGTTGATCAGTCCGGGCACGGTAATGACCTCGCTGATGCCCTGGATGCCCTGGCGCAACACGTCGTCTGCTGTGCGGAAGGACTGCTGCAGGCTGGCCTTCTTATCCACGATATCGAGCAGGCGATCGTTCGGGATCACAATCAGGGTGTCGACGTGCTCTTTCAGTTTCTCGATGCCGGCTTCAGCCGCACGCTGGCGCGGGGTGCCCTCGAAAGAGAAAGGCCGTGTCACCACGCCGATCGTCAGCGCGCCCAGTTCTTTGGAGATGCGCGCGATAACCGGCGCTGCGCCGGTGCCGGTGCCGCCGCCCATGCCGCAGGTGATGAACACCATGTCGGCGCCTTTGATGATGGTGTAGAGTTCGTCGGATGATTCTTCGGCGGCCTTCTCGCCCAGCTCCGGATTGCCGCCCGCGCCGAGGCCGCGTGTCACTTTGTCGCCGACACGAACACGCAAGGGAGCATTGCTCAGCATTAACGCCTGTTGATCAGTGTTAACAGAGATAAACTCCACACCGGCCATGCCCTCGGCAATCATGCGATTAACCGCGTTCTGGCCACCCCCACCAACGCCTACCACTTTGATTTGCGCTGGTGACTCCGCATGAGTCGACTGCGTATCCATATATGTGTCCATTCGTTACCCCTTACCTGTGAATAGGAACCTGAAGTGGATTAATCCACGGGGCGTCCACAGATTTTAGTGAAATGACCCCCAAAGTCAAGCGATTAAATCCACACACTGACGTTAAATCTGGAATGATTCGTCGGCTTATCGTCGCGCCTGTCGCATGAATTCCTCTCATGCGAACCAGCCCGGCAGCAGGTTTCTCAACCAGCCGCCGATGCCGATATTGAACGACGGGCGCCGGCGTTTACTCGGTCGGGCGACCACATCGTGCATCCCCCACTTCAACAGGCCGATGCCGGTTGAGTAGGCGGGCGAATGAAGCGAATCCACCAGGCCCTGCAAATCTCTGGGTTGCGCCATGCGGACGGGCAAACCGGTGACCTGGCGCGCCACATCGCGCAGCCCGGGCAGCAGGGAGCCGCCGCCCGTGACAACCAGGCCTGCCGGCAACAATCCGTCATAACCGCTCCGTTTCACCTCCTGCATAACCATCCCGAAGAATTCTTCAGCGCGCGCCTGCAGAATTTCCGCAATCTCACGGCGCTGTACACTGACCCGCTGCTCGTCTCCGAACCCGGCAACGACAAAGGGCTGGTCGGCCGGTAAATCCGCCAGATTGGCATGTCCGTGAGAGAGCTTGATCTGCTCCGCAGTTTCCAGCGGCAACCGCAGCACTAATGCCAGGTCGCTGGTGAAATGCGAGCCGCCGACCTCGATGCAACTGGTGTGCCAGACCGCGCCATCGATAAAGACGGCCACATCCGCCGTGCCGCTGCCGATGTCGACCACAATCGCGCCCATCTCGCGCTCGGTCGAAGTCAGCACGGCTTCCGCCGATGCCAGCGGCGCCAGCACCAGTTCCGTCACGTCCACCTGTGCCTGGCTTGTGCACTTCAACAGGTTGTGGATGGCGGTCGTCGCACCGGTAATGATGTGCGCCTGCACTTCCAGGCGGAAACCCAGCATCCCAATCGGGTTGCGCACGCCGTCCTGCTCATCCACCCGGAAGTGCCGGGGGATGACGTGGATGATCTCGCGATTGTTCGGCACAGTAATCGCCTGCGCCGATTCCAGACTGTGATTGATATCTTCCACGCCGACGCCCTGGTCGCCCCGGCCGATGGCAACGGCGCCCTGGCTGTTCTGCGAGGTGATATGGTTGCCGGAAATACTGACGATCACATTGGTGATTTTGAGGCCGGATGAGCGTTCGGCTCCGTCTACGGCTTCACGTATGGCCGCTGTAGCTTCGTTCACATTGATAATCTGTCCGCGCTTGACCCCACGCGACGGGACAACCCCGACCCCGATGACGTTGAATTCACCAGGCATGCCGGAAGAGTTATCCGCGCGTGCTTCGCCGACCAGTGCGACCACTTTCGAACTGCCGACGTCAATCGCTGTGACTACCCTTGGTTCTGCCATATCGCTTCAGCACCAGTCATTTGCATCATGTCATGATTCATGTCAGGCCGGCGGTCACCATCTGCCAACTCCGCTTATTTGACGTAGTAGGGCGCTCCCATGAACCGCACATCGATCGCTTTGGGCGACACTTTCTGTATCGCGAGTTGATCGCTGATCTGTTTCACCAGCGCCAGTTTGTCGCGCATATCGCCGGCATGGGCGGCCACTCCCAGGCGAATCTTCCAGCCGTGCGAATCGGTATACATGAGTCCGTACTGGCTGGAGTAGTCATATGTCGATACATTCGGCTGCAGGGCTAGCAACTGGTTGAGCGAACTCGATAGATGGTCGTCGATCGGCGCGCCCAGCGCGGGCAGGCTGCCGTCCTCAACATTGATAGTCAGTTTCGCCTTTACCTCTCCCAGCGCCTTCTGAACTTTACCCTGCTGGTCTGACCACATGCGGTCCGTACTATCGCGTACGCTCTGCCACACCGCGACTGCGGGTGACGGCTGCACCAGAATCACGCAACTGGCATGCCAGGCGCAGGTGATCTGCGACGCGCTGACACCGGGAAGCGCCTGCACCCGTTTCGCGGCAGCCTGCAGGTCGACAAACAGGAAGTACTCGCCGCTCAGCCCTGCGGCGCCCATAATCTGCGTCGCCGGCACCGCCTGATTGTTCTCCACCTGTACGGCCTTGATACGGTTATCGTCGCCGAAGAACCAGGTGATGAACACGACGGCAATCACAGCCAGCAGTACGCCCGCCACCACCCCTTTACGCACCGGCAGCAGCACAATGCTGCCCTCGCGCTGGGCGTGCAGCCGCTTACCTTGCATGCTGTGTGCAGCCACGTCAAAGCGGGTCCGCGACTTGGTGCTGCGCTTAGGTCGGTATCGTTGCTCCATATATCTATGAGAGTCGTATTAGAATATGATGAGAACAATTATATGAAACTTTCACAAATGTGCCAACCCCTGTTTAGCGCCAACCATAGATGCGAACACCTGTTCCATATATTTATTGTCTCTCCCGCGCAAGCTCGATTAACCGGTCAAGCAGTTTCGCATAAGTCAGCCCAGTCTGAATCCATAACTTTGGATACATGCTGATAGATGTAAAACCGGGGATGGTGTTGATTTCATTGACATAGGTCGCGCCGCTCCGGCCGTCCATCAGAAAATCGACCCGCGTCATGCCCTGGATATCGGCCAGCGTGGCAACCTCGACCGCCATCGCGCGCAACTTCGCGCTGACTTCATCCGGCAGCGCCGCCGGTATGATTAATTCAGACTCCTCCTCGCCCTTCACCAGGTACTTGGCCGCATAGTCATAAAATTCACGGCGCGGGCGCACTTCCCCGACGATGGATGTGCTGAGTTCATCATTGCCCAGCACGCTCACTTCCAGTTCGCGCGCGTGCGGCACTGCCGCTTCCAGCAGCACCTTACGGTCCCATCTGAGCGCTTCGTCCATAGCCGCAGGAAAATCCTGCGCCGTCTTGCACTTGCTGATGCCGACGCTGCTGCCCATGTTGGCCGGTTTGACGAATACCGGCCAGCCCAGTTCGGTTTCGACGCGCTTCGCGAGAAGCTTGCGCCTTGCTGTCAACACTTCAGCATCTTTCGCGCTATCAGCGCCTTGCCACTGATGCCGGCAGACGACCAGCGACTTCGCAACAGGCAGTCCGTGCGCGCGCATGATGTCTTTGAATACGGCTTTATCCATGCCCACCGCTGAACCCACTACACCCGCGCCGACGAAGGGCACACCCAGCAATCTCAACAAACCCTGCACCGTGCCGTCTTCGCCCATCGGCCCGTGCAGCACCGGAAACACCACATCAAACTGGCGCAGCGAATCGAGCGGCATTGCCCACTGCCCTTCCCGGCTGATGAACACAGGCGTCACATCGTATTTGCTCTCGTCGAGTTCTTCCATGACCGATGCCGCGGACATCAGGCTCACGTCGTGCTCGCCGCTCTGCCCGCCGTAGAGCACGGCCACTTTCAGTCTGGACTTGCGATCTGCGGTTTCGATGTTCTCAATTGCTGTCACGCGTTTGTGCCTCTTTTACGCGGCCTTGTATCCGCTGTTCAGTTGCCGATGCGCAACCGCTCCGTGTCCCACTCGCCGATCAGCTCGATCTCCAGTTCCAGGTTGACGCCGAATTGCTCGAGTACTGCCTTGTGCGCCAGGTCGATCAGCGCTTTGACATCGCTGGCTTTGGCTGCGCCTGTTACATTCACAAAGAAGTTCGCATGGATGGGCGATATCATGGCGCCACCTGCGGTCGTTCCCTTCAGCCCGGCGGCTTCAATCAGGCGCCCGGCATAGTCATTGGGCGGATTCTTGAACATGCTGCCCATCGTTGCGCCCGGCGGCTGAGACGCCTTGCGCTTCGCGACATACTCACTTGCGCGGCGTTCCAAATTAGTGCGGTGGTCGCGCTTCAAGTCGAATATCGCCGACAGCACAACCGGCCGCTCCGCGGACGCGTACTGCTTCAGCGCGCTGGTGCGATACCCGAACGCCAACTGGCGCGGCGTCCAGTATTCCGGCGCCTGGCCGCGGCGCATGATTTTCGCCAGATACAGATTGGCGCTCGTGTCGCTGCCATGCGCGCCCGCATTGCCGACTACCGCGCCGCCAATGGTGCCGGGTACGCCAATGGCCCATTCGAAGCCGGCCAGCCCGCGCTCGATGCAATCGCGCGCCACGGTTGCCAGCACCACGCCGGAATCCACTTCCAGGCGCGCGGAGATATCGCGAATCGTGAACTTCACCTCCTTGGTGCGATTGATGATGACCAGGCCGCGCACGCCAAGGTCGCTGACCAGCATGTTCGCCCCGCCGCCAAGCACGATATACGGCAGGCTGATTTCATCCGCCCGTTGCGCCAGCGCGACCAGCTCATCGGTCGTGCGAGCTTCGATCAACAGATCGGCCGGCCCGCCGATGCGCGCCGTCGTGTGTTTCGCCAGCGGCTCATTGCGCCTGGCGCGATCCTTCAACAGTGTGACCGTGTCCATTCAGTTCAGCATCTCGAGCAGTCTTTCGCCCACCAGATTGCCGTCTCCGGCGCTTAATGTGATGACCACATCGCCGCCGCGCACCTGCGATATCAACATGCCCAGGGCATCGCCGAGCGACGCTGCATTGTGTGCGCTGCGGTGCCTGATGCGCCGTGAAATCTCGATCGGGTTGATGGCGTTAGCCTGAAACCCGTAATCCTCCGCCCTCTCACGGGCGGCATAAACCGGCAGCACGATGACCTGGTCGGCGTCTTCGAAGGCCGCCGCAAAATCATCCATCAGCGCCACCGTGCGGCTGTAGGTGTGCGGCTGCCAGACGGCCCAGATATTGGCTACCGGATAGCGCAGCCGGGCCGCGCGCAGCGTCGCCTTGATCTCAGTCGGATGATGGGCGTAATCGTCAAACACGCGCACGCCGCGCTTTTCGCCTTTCAGTTCGAAACGGCGGCCGGCGCCGTTGTAGCGCCCCAATGATGCGACCGCATCGTCTACCGGCACGCCCAAGGCT
>JAKALH010000214.1 GCA_021813225.1 Chloroflexota bacterium | reverse complement strand
CCTGCGCGGTGCGTTCGGCCACGTTTCCCTCCCCGCGCCCTCATCGCGAGAGCTCGAGTGTGGCGCGGCGCGCCCGCCCTGTCCAGCCAGTTGGCCTAGCGGTACGGCGTCTGCCGGTCGTATTCGGGTGCTCCGGCGTATCAGTGCCGCAGGTGCTTCTGTTCGCGCGGGCAGCCCGCAAGGCCGGCGCAGATGCCGTCATCGCGATGTCGCCGGCGCGCACGAATGCGGCCATCGCCATGGATATGTTTCAGCGCATAGCCGACGCCTACGACGGCCCGATCATCGTTCAGAACGCGGCCACCTATGCCCCGTTGACTGGAGAGCAGATTGCCGCATTGCTGGAGAAAGTGCCCGGCATCGAGTACGTGAAGGAAGAGCGCCCCCCGGGACCGAAGCACATTGCAGAGGTGCGGCAGTTGGCGGGCGACCGGGTCAAGACGATCTTCGGCGGATTCGGCGGGCGCTTCATGCCCGATGAACTGCGGCGCGGCGCCGATGGCTGCATGCCCGCCTGCGAGATTGCGGACCTGCTGGCGAAAGTCATCGAACGCTGGTGGGCAGGCGACCGGGCCGGGGCGCGCGACCTGCACCGCAGGCTGTTGCCGCTGATCATGCTGGAGAACCATCCTTTCATGCGCTATATCCTCAAACGGCGCGGGGTTTTCAACTCCACCGTAGAGCGCGCGCCGGCAGGGCCGGAAGGCCTGGACGCCGAAGATAAGCGCGAAATTTCGATCCTGCTGGAAGCCGTCGCGGACGATGTGAGCAGCTTCCCGTTCGGCCCGGAATAATATGAAGTCTGGCTGTCTACAGGGCAGCCAGACTTTCACACTGGCTATTCCTCGATGATTTCGACTGCGATGAGCGTCTCGCCGGGCTGGCGGGCGCGGCCGGGGTCGCGTTCGGGAATCGCGTTCACCACGTCCATGCCTTCGGTCACCTTGCCGAACACTGCATGATGGTTATCGAGATGCGGGGTAGGGATATGCGTGATGAAGAACTGGCTGCCGTTCGTGTTGGGGCCGGCGTTCGCCATGGACAGGATACCCGGCGAGTTGTGCTTCAACGACGGGTGGAACTCGTCCGCGAAGTCATAGCCGGGCCCGCCGCGACCGGTTCCGGTCGGGTCGCCGCCCTGGACCATGAATGGTTTGATCACGCGGTGGAAGGTGGTGTTGTCGTAGAAGCCTTCACGCGCCAGGAACACGAAGTTGTTCACAGTCCTGGGCGCTTTGTCCGCGAATAACTCGATGAGGATATCGCCTTTGCCCGTCTTCATGCGGGCCTTGTACTTTTTCTTCGGGTCGATTTTCATCTCGGGCGGACTTTTATATTGTTTTGTCATTCAGGTACTCCGGCCCTCATTTTACCCGTTGAGCGGCGACGCCATAACTTCGCCATAGACTTCCATCACGCGCTGCACCATTCTGTCCAGCGTGAACTCGTCCAGAACACGCTGGCGCGCCGCGTTGCCCATCAACCGGCGCGTCAGGAGATTGGACTGCAACTGGCGGATTGCTTCTACCAGCAGGTCGGGTTTGCGCGACGGCACCACAAGCCCGGTGATGTTGTGCTGATTAACCCACGATGTGGCCGTGCCAACTTCCGTGCACACCACCGGCAGGCCGCAAGCCATGGCCTCGGCGACCGCGATTCCGAAAGCTTCGGCGCGCGCGCAGGCTGGCAGCACGTAAATATCGGCAGCCTGGTAGTACGAAGGCAGGTCAGCGTCGCTTACATCTCCGACGAAGGCAATGCGATCGGCCACATGGAGCAGGCGCGCCAGTGCTCTCCACTTATCGCCCATTGGTCCGCTGCCTGCAATGACCGCTACTGTATCCGGCAGATCGGGCATGGCGCGGATCAGGTCGTCGAGGCCTTTGTAGTAACGCAACCGCCCGACGCTCAGCAGGATCGTCGCCTGCGGTGTGACAGGGGCGTTGAATAGAAACTGCGCCCGTAACTCCGCTGCACGCGGGCCGAGGATGGCTGCCGGTGTAAAACGCGTCGTGTCCACACCCAGCGGCACCGGCGTGCATTTATCCAGGTGCGGCTTCAGCCAGGGGGATGTGCGGGCATAAGCTTCACTGGTGGGCAATATGCGGTCAGCATGTTGCAGCACACGGCGAAGAGTCGGCGCATACACGCGCAACAGTGTCTTCTGCCGCACGATATCGCTGTGCCAGGTAATGACCGTGCGGTGCCCGCGCCCAAACCATAGATTTGCCGCTTCGCCCGGCGGGTACGGTGCGTGAACATGCACGATATCGGCTCCGGCGCTCAGGCGCCGCACGGCAGACGGCAGCGCGGCGCTTAATGGCGCGGACTGGACATTGACCAGCCGGCCAACCCTGGCGACATGCACGCCGTTCAAGGTTTCCTTGGTCGAGCGGATGCCGGTGTTCGTCGCCAGCACCGTGACCGCATGACCCTGGGCGGCCTGAGACTCGGCCAGCAGGCGCACGTGGTTCTCGATGCCGCCGAGCACAGGATAGTAGTCTTTGTAGATATGAAGAATGTTCACGATTGGATTTCGCTCTGGTGAACCGTATGGCTTATCTCAAGATGCTGCGATATACATCGATTGTAGAGCGGGCAGCGGCGCTCCAGCTAAAGCATGCGGCCTGCGCGACGCTGCGCCGGCGCAGGTCGCTCTGTAAGGCGGTATCGGTCAGGATACGCCGGCAGGCTGCTGCGATGTCGTCAGGACGCAATGGGTCGAACAGTAAAGCCGCGTTGCCGGCGACTTCGGGCAGCGAGGATGCCTTAGAACAGGCCAGCGGCGCTCCACAGGCCATTGCTTCGAGGGGCGGCAGCCCAAAGCCTTCATACAGGGACGGGAAGACAAACAGCGAACAGGCCGAATACAGGGCCGGCATGTCCTCATTGGATACTGCACCGATGAACTTCACGTTGGCTTCAATACCCAACTCCTGTGCGCGGCGCTCTGCTTCTGTATAGCGCGGGTCGCGATGGCCGGCGACTACCAGCGCCGGCGATTGAAGACCGGCGATAGCTGGAGCGCCAGCCCGTAACTTCCAGTCGCGGACCATGATCTGCCATGCATCCATCAGCCGGGCAAGATTCTTGTGCGGTTTGTTGCTGGCGAGGAACAGGGCGAACTGCGGGGGGAGCTTGTACTTTTCCAGAACCTGCTCGATACGATCGCGCGGCTGCGGCGCGAAGATGGCATCAGCCGCTTCGTAAATGACCGCGATTCTGCCGCGCGCAGCGGGGAAGCAGCGCTCAAGGTCCTGAGCCGCACTGCGCGACACTGCGATGATCGCGCGCGATGTGCGCACAGCCAGCGCGTTGAACAGGCGGATAGACAGCCGGGCCAAGGCATTGGGCGCCATCTGCGGGTACACGAACGTGATCAGGTCATGGATCGTTGTAACAGACGGCTGTCGCATGCGGTACGGTCGCATATAGTATGGAAAGTGGATGACGGTGTTGCCTTTATCGGACAGTTGGGGCTGGCGCAGCAGGTTGGCGGCCTTGAATATGCCGGTCGGATAGTCCTGCACCAGCACGCCGCGCTCGCACAAGTCCGACCAGTTGTAGCGCACGTTTGGCGCCGCAGGCAGGCGTAGAGCTTGCAGGGTGTCGCCTGGTTGCAGGCAGCCGGGCAATGTCGCCAGCAGGTTGTAGGTATAACGCGCGATACCGGGAAAGTGGTCCTGTATGACTCGCCCGTCGATGATGATGTCCATATCGGGTCAATGCGCCGAGCGCGAAATCAGGATGTTTATGACGCGCTGCAGGTTCGCCGGGATAACGAGGAACTGGTTCTTCGCCATCATCAGCAGATCGACATCGCCCCCGTGAGGCACCCAGTTCAGCGCATACTGTACCAGAAGCAACAGATTCCAGCAGACGAATACGCCGCCGGCGATCGTCATGGCGCGCAGGCTGACGCGGCGGTGCAGCCAGTCCGCTGCCGCCGCCAGCCCCAATCCGAAGTACGCCGTGGAGTTAATGAAGAACCGCGCGCCAAACGCAGCCCCGCCTGACCAGAAACTGAGCGACGCAACCAGGTAATAGTTCAGCAGGAAGCCTGCGATCAGCAGCAGGGTCAGCCGACGGTCAATCCGCCATAGCGGAATGGTTCCCGCAACTGCCGGCAGCAGCACCGGACTCCAGGTGAACAGGCCCCGATTCGACGAGAATAATACTTCCAGCAGGTGCGGGCTGGCGAGATTGATGAACGTCCCCTGCGACGCAGAATATGTGTTGACGATCCACGCACCGTACATCACTTTCCAGAAGGCCATCAACGGCACCACGAGGAGCGCCAGCCCGATGCCGAGGGGGACGCCGCGTTTTAACAGTTCCTTGAACCGCTGCCGCAGGTTGCCGTGTTCCAGCAGCGCCGACAGTACTTCCAACGCGGGGACGGCGACCAGCAGTGCGTTCTGCACACGTATCCACATAGCCAGACCGATTGCCATGCCGACTGCCATGCGCCTGCCGGCTCCGGGTTTGTCGCGTGCGCGCAGCCATGCGAAGACGTAGACGATGCCGGCGAATGCATCCAGCGCGTGCGACATCAACGGATTGCTGAATGTGTAAAACACCAGCGGCGTGGCGAATACGACGACGATGGCGCTGCCTGCCGCAATAGCCGGCTGGAAGTACCGCATTGCGATGCGATACAACAGTATGACGCCCAGAAGGGCATACAGCACGGTGCTGATACTGGCGGCAAACAGGTACGGGAAGCTGTACCCATCCGCCGGCATCGAACCGCCTGAGGCGTTGTCGGCCAGAACAAACAGGTGCGCCATCAGGTACAGCGGCGACCACAGGATGGCCGGGCCGGCCGCCCAGTGGTTGTAACTGTAACCGGTCGCCGTCTTCATGGTGAAATCGGGTTCACGCGAGAGCGGCTCGTTATAGTAATGCTGCCAGGTGCTGCCGACATCGAGAGTATGCTCGATGACGGCGGCGCGCAACCACGAATAGTAGGCGATTGGGTCCACGCCATGCGCTTCCGGTCGGAACAGCAGCAGCGCGCCAAGGAGAAACGACAGACAGATGGCGATGATTCCTGCATCGACAGGCTTTCTTATCTTTCGGTCTGAAAGTGCCAGGCTCGCCATAGTTGCATGCCGTTACCGCAGCGGAATATCCCTGCTATTATCCGTGCTCGGCAGGCGCTGCGTGTTTCCACGTCCCGAACGCCGGAGCGTCTTCATCCGCCTGTTGTCACGGCCGGTCATAGTGTACCTGCGCCTGATACAGCAGGCCGGGGTCGAACGACCGGATCAGGACCGGTGCGTAGAGATAATCCCTGCTGTAAGGAATGGTCACGGTGTCGGCAGGCGCCAGAGGCGCTGAGACCGTATCATCGACGACAATCAGAGCGCGCGTAATCGATTGTGGGACAGGCGTCTTCGCCAGCATGACGTATTCGTCCGGAATGCCCAGAAGGCGGAACCAGTAGCGCAACGGCTGGTTCGGGCTGAAGTAGACGCTGTCACCCGGTCTCAGGAAACCCTTCAGATAGACAGCGATGTTCTCGGCGTTGAATGATTGCGCGATCGTGGTGGTTTTCACCAGACAGGTATTCACAGCCAGCGCGATGCAAAGAACTATTGAGAG
>JAKALH010000213.1 GCA_021813225.1 Chloroflexota bacterium | reverse complement strand
GGGTCAACGCGACATGCTCAAATCCGGCGACACGGGCCAGTAACTCCTGAGGCGGCGCATTCGCCGGTATCAACATGCCGAGTTGCATTTCCATGATCCCAAATCGCATAGGACTCCTTTTGCGTTAACTGTCCGAGCCACTGGATATATGTCTGAAGCCGCCGGCGCAACTGCGCCAATCGATCATAATACGGAAGCGCCAATAAATGCGCAACTCCCGCCGGAAAGATCACAGCGGGAGTTGCGACGGCGCGAGCAATGCGCAGGTTCAGGCTGCCGAGGAGATGATGCCGCGCATCTGGGGCGTGTAGTTGGGGAATACCTGGTCCAGCCTGGCGTTGCCCAGGCGCTTGCTGATGATTTCGGCCAGCACATCGCGGTAGTCGGTGGTTACGGCCAGGTCGCCGGGCGCTGCCAGTTTATCGAGGGCGAGCGTCGGCCAGTCGCCATGGACTTTACCGCCGGCGACATTGCCGCCCAGAACAAACATGACGTTGCCATGCCCGTGGTCGGTGCCTGAACTGCCGTTCTCCTTAGCGCGCCGCCCGAACTCGCTCATGGTCACGACGGTGGTTCGCCTGGCCCAGTCTCCCAGGTCGCTGTAGAAAGCCGCCAGTGTGTTGCCCAGTTCGCCAAGCAATCGGGCCATATATCCATCCGGCCCTCCTTCATTGGCATGTGTATCCCAGCCGCCCACATCGACACAGGCGGCTTCCAGGCCGACTTCGGCCTTGATGAGTTGCGCGACCTGCATCATGCCGCTGCCAAAGCTCCCCTGCGGATACTTCGCCCCGGTAGCCGGTTTATATGTCGCGGTGTTGATTTTTGATAACAACTGGCTGATGTTCTGCACTTCGCGTGCGGGATTCAACAGATAGGGATTGGTCGTCATGGGCGCCGAGTACAGCGTAGCCAGCGTTTTCTGCAGGATGGCGATGTCCTTGGGCCGCCCGCGCAGGTGGAAATCCGCGATGGAACGCAACGCCACCGCCGGCACCTCACCGCGCAACGACGCCTGCAGCATGGCGTTGATGCCGACGGCGCGCAGAGGGGAATGGTTACCGTTATTCGATGTCGCCAGATGTCGCGCCAGCCAGCCGGTCGTGAGCGCACGCGATCCCGGCGTACCGCGTTCCATGTAGTCCATCGCATCGAAGTGTGAATGAGTCGGGTCGGGAGAGCCGACCGCGTGAACGATCGCCAGGGCGCTGTCGTCATATAACGGTTTGAGCGCAGTCAGCGCCGGATGCAGGCCGAATCGGCCATCCAGATCGATTGCCGCTTTCGGATCGCTGGATTTAGGCTGCGGGATGGCGATGGTTGGCCGCAACTGGTAATAGTGCGAGTCCCCCACCGGCACGACGACATTCAGGCCGTCCATGCCGCCGCGTTGAAAGACGCACACGATGACATCGCCACGCGGCGCCTGGCCTTGCGGCGCAAATGCCAGGCGCGGCATCCATGCGGGCAGTTTCATATCGATTGCACTGAGCAGTTGGTATCTATCCATCTCGATTCAACCCTTGATCTGGAACAACGGCGACGCAAGCAGGAGTGCCGTCAGTGTGGCTGTATCGCTGGTAAACGGCTTTAAGGTATTGCGCACGTCGGCAGGCAACGGTGAGCCAAACAAACGCATGCTCAGGGCGTCTATCACATCGCCCGAATGGCCCTGTATGAGAGAGGCGAAGTCGATATGGGTGTTCTTGATTGCGTTCGCGCCAAGCGCGATGCCCAGATTCCAGCGCGTCAGCATCACCCCGGCCCCCGACCACGCGCCGTTCGTGTCGGGGAAGCCATTGGGAAATTGCCATTGGAACAGCGGTTGGCCCATCAACGCCAGCGCGCCAATCAACAGGCCGCCGCCATCCGTATCGGCATCGAGTGCGCGCAGCGATGAGGCGACCAGATCAAGCGGTCGTTTGATTTTCTGCCCGAAGGAATTTTTGAAATCCTCGCTGTGGAGGATTGCGCCGAGTGTGGCTTTGATGTCGCCGCCGCTGCTGGTAAAAGCCGAAGCTCCCGCCTTGACGACATTGGCAGGCGGCTGGTCGGCGATGAAGCGGCGCGCCAGCTTGGCGCTGATGAATGTCGCCGTGTGAGGGTTGTGCGCCAGCAGGTCCAGCACCTTCATGCCATCCTGTTCGCCGCCGCCGGCTGGAAGTGTCTGGCCGAGGATAGTCTTGGCGTCGTTATCGTGCTGCCCCGGGATGAATACGAATTCCCCGGCGTTCGCGTTGGGGTTATTCTTGTTATAACCGCGCACACTCCACCCCGTGAATGCGCGTGCCACGGCCACAACATCATCCTGGGTGTACCCGCCGTCAACGCTGATGGTATGCAGTTCCATCAACTCGCGCCCGTAATTCTCATTGGGATTGCCTTTACGGTTGGTCTGGTTGTCAAGGAAAACCAGCATGGCCGGGCTGTGAGCGCTGGCATCGAGGATGTCGATGAACTTGCCGAGCGTATGCGGCCGGATGACCTCACGGTCGTCGATAGTCTTGAGAAAGCGGTCCTCGTTCTTGAAGAAATAGATATTGAAGTGGTTGGTCCAGAAGTCCACCATGACCTCATGCAACTGGCGTGCGCCGTAGATTGCGCGCAGCAGTGTCGACTGCTGTAGCTGCATCAGCACATTGGTCTTGATAGTCTGGGAGTCCTGCACGAGCGCCGCGGTATTCAGGCTCAGGCTCGTCAGCGGGGCCAGTTTGGATTGCAGGCGGTCGCTGTCAGGCGCGTTCACCGCAAGCTGTTCTTCAATGAATGCGTCGACGCCGATATCGTCGATGTGCTGCAGGTCGCCCGCGCGCGGCCCGAACATCAGCCGGTTGGCCGCGAGCCATGCCAGCCCGGGTTGCTTCGTTGTCGCAGTCGCCTGCAGTGTCGCAGTAGCGCCTGCTGGCGCGGCGGTCGGGGCTGATGTGGTGGGCAACTGGCCTGTGGTGGCCGAATTGCCGGCGATAGTGCTCGTCCCGGGAATACGGCTGCATGCTGTCAGCGCTGCTGCGGCAAGGCTGACCTTCAGAAAATCCCGGCGCGTGAATGCCACTGAATGGCGCTGGTTTCTGTTGCTCATGCGCATACAATAGGCATACGTTGTGATTGAGCGATGAGAAAACTGTCAAATTGTTGTAAAAACCTGCGACATAATTGTTGTCGTTGGTAAGACAGCCGAAAGGACAGGTATTCACTGGAGCGATAACAGGTTGGAAAACGGGGAGATCACAGTTATTGGCGGCGGTTTGGCCGGTACAGAGGCTGCCTGGCAGGCGGCGCAGCGCGGCGTACATGTGAAGCTGTATGAGATGCGGCCGCGGCGGATGACGCCGGCGCACACGACTGACAAGCTGGCCGAGCTGGTGTGCAGCAATTCGCTGGGTTCCGATCAGGTTGATCGCGCCCCCGGTCTGCTGAAACAAGAGTTGCGCATGTTGGGGTCGTTGATGATGGAATGCGCAACGGCAGCCAGCGTTCCTGCTGGTGGCGCACTCGCGGTAGATCGCGATGTGTTTGCCGATCTGATAGGCGACAGAATCACAAGTCACCCCAACATCGAACTGGTGCGGGAAGAGGCGACTCGCATCCCGACCGGCGTCACGGTGATCGCGTCCGGCCCGTTGACATCTGACGCGCTGGCCGCCAATATCGCTTCGTTTACCGGCGCCGGGCAGCTCTATTTCTGGGACGCCATCGCGCCGATTGTCGCGCTGGATTCAATCGACTTCAGCGTTGCGTTCCGTGCGTCGCGTTACGGCAAACACGGCGATGGAACGATCACGGCTCCGGGCGAGCACCTGGGGGAAGGGGATTACATCAACTGCCCGATGTCGCACGACGAATACAACGCCTTCATCGATGCATTGGTGACGGCGGAAATGGCGCAGTTGCGCGATTTCGAGATCAGCCACGATTCTTTCTTTGAAGGTTGCCTGCCGGTTGAGGTGATGGCGCGCCGCGGCAGGGATGCGCTGGCCTTCGGGCCGATGCGGCCGGTTGGCATCAAAGATCCGCGAACCGGCCGCCGCCCTTACGCAGTCGTGCAACTGCGCCAGGATAACATCGCCGGTTCGCTGTACAACATGGTCGGATTCCAGACCAACCTCAAGTACCCGGAGCAGGATCGCGTCCTGCGCATGATCCCCGGTCTGGAACACGCGGAATTCGTGCGCCACGGCCACATGCACCGCAATACCTTCATCAATTCACCGCTGCTGCTCGACGCCACACTGCGTTACTCGGCACAAAAAACCGGCAATAATCCTGCTGCGCCGGCGCATGAATCGTTGTTCTTTGCCGGTCAGGTGATGGGTGTTGAGGGATATGTGGGGAATGCGGCAACGGGCTTACTGGCAGGCGTCAACGCTGCCGCGCTGATCAGAAATGAACCGCTGGTAGAGCTGCCGGCGACGACGATGCTGGGCGCGCTGTGTTATTACATCTCACATGCCGACCCTGTCGGGTTCCAGCCCATGAAGGCGAATTTCGGCATTCTGCCGGCGCTGGAGAATCCCCCGAAGGATAAACGACAGCGCTCCGCACTGTACGCACAGCGCGCCATTCGCGACATGGAAGCCTGCATTGCCGCCGCGCCTGTTCTCCGCATCCCAACCGCAGAGATTCGTGAACCGACAGTGCTTTGAAAATCAAGGGCAATGCGAATATGAGGCTGGCTCTTCGTTGGGCATGTATGCTGTGCATCGCCGTCGGCGCCGCGTGCACCGCGGAGAATTCCGTTGCGACACCGGTCGTCTCCCCGGCGCCGTCGGCGGCAGCAACTGCGACGCCTCAAACACAGCCGCTGGTATTTTCGGGGACGCGCGCTTACGACTCTGTCGTCCGGCAGGTTGCCCTTGGCCCGCGCATTACCGGCACCAGACCGAACCGTGTATTAGGCGACCGGATACTCAACGAACTCGCTGCGAACGGCTGGGTTACGCAGACACAGACCTTCACCTACATGAACACGCCAATACGCAACCTTGTGGGAATCAAAGGAGACGGCAGGAATATCGTCATTATCGGCGCGCATTACGACACCCGCCGGCGCGCCGACCAGGATAAACAGCATCCTGACCAGCCCGTCCCCGGCGCTGATGACGGTGCGAGCGGTGTCGCGGTGTTGCTGGAACTGTCGCGCGTGTTGAACGCGAGCCGAACCGGCAAGCAGGTCTGGCTGGTTTTCTTCGACGCCGAGGACAACGGCGACCTTGACGGTTGGAGCTGGCTGGTCGGTTCTCGATACTTTGCCGGCAAATTGACTGTGAAACCCAGCGCCGTCGTTGTCGTTGACATGGTGGGTGATGCGCAACAGGATATCTACCTGGAACGCAGTTCCAACCAGGCGTTGGCCGGTCGCATCTGGGATGTGGCGGACCGCCTGGGTTACGGCGGGCAGTTCATCCGTAAATTGAAGTGGGATATGGTCGACGACCATACGCCATTTCTGGAGCGTGGCTTGCCGGCCGTAGACCTGATCGACTTCGACTATCCCTACTGGCACACCACGCAGGATACCCCTGATAAAATCAGTGCAGATAGCCTGCAGCGAGTCGGGCGTACGCTGCAGGTCTGGCTGGAAAGCAAACCGTAAGCGGATAATAGTTATACTTCGCCTGAA
>JAKALH010000212.1 GCA_021813225.1 Chloroflexota bacterium | reverse complement strand
CTGTCAGGTGTCAGATATCCGAAATGTGTGTACCATTGCGCCTGTAACCATAGTGCAGCCGCGAAATGTTCAGCCGTCAAAAAGGGATCATTTCAGTATGGCCATTCGGAATCTGCTCAACAGGTGGCGCCTTCGCGCCAACCGCCTGTCCGCCTTGCCCTCGTTTCCGGCCTCTTTTATGTTTGGCGTCGCCACCGCCGATCACCAGTGCGAGGCCTATGACCCGGACGTAGAAGACATCCGCGACGTATGGGAACGCGAACATAACCTGACACGCCGTGGGCAGGCCACAGATTTTCAGCATCGCTACAAAAGCGATGTCGCGCTGGCGCAGGACATGGGTTGCCACGCCTTCCGTTTCTCCATCGCCTGGTCGCGCGTCGAGCCGGAGCCGGGTGTGTACTCCAAAGCCGAATTCGAGTACTACCGCGGCTTGATTGCCGCCATACGCAAGGCCGGCATGGAGCCGATTGTCACGTTGCATCATTACACGTGGCCGCTGCATGTGCAGCGGCGCGGCGGCATGGCCTGTCCCGAATTCCCGGCCCTGTATGGCCGCTATGTGCAGGAGGTGGTCAACCGGCTGGGGGCGGAGGTGCGCTACTGGATACCTTTCAACGAGCCGAACCAGCTCGTCTACGGCTACATCAAGCCGTGGTGGGTGCACGACTACTACATGCCGCCGGGGCTGCCGGACGGCGCAACCAGCGAAGACCAGATCGAAGCCGTCGGCACGGTCATCCGCAACCTGTTCCTGGCGCATACCCGCGCGCGCCAGGTCATCAAGCGGGCCAACCCGCAGGCGCAGGTCGGCTGCAACCCGTTGCTGCTGGGGCTGCCAATCTGGCTGCAGCGGCTGGTGAACTGGAATGCCACGCGCATGCGCAGCGTGGATCATCTGGAAGCGCATGTGCGGCGCATTGCGTCGTTGCGCCCGACGCGCCAGTCGCCCGGCAACTTCATCCAGCGTTTTCTCGATAAGGTCAGCAAAATATACACCATCCTGTCCACCATGATCGCCAGCGACTGGTGGCATCTGGGGATGGCCGGCAGGCTGCCCGAGATGCTGTGCCCGCCCGAATGCGTGGGCCAGCAGGACTTTGTCGGTCTGGACTACTACTGGGGCATACACTCGCTGCAGTTGCACCGTATTGAGGCGCTGCTGGAGTCGGGGCTGGGACGATTCGACCGCGCGCCGGTCTGGCCCGCCGCGCTGTACGATTACCTCAAATACCTGGCCGGGTTGTTCCCGCAACTGCCGCTGATGGTCATCGAGAACGGCTGCGTCGACGAGGCCGACGGCGTCGACCGCTCCGCCTATCTGCGCAAGCACATCGAGCAGGTGCAGTACGCGCTGCGCGACGGCGTTGACGTCACCGCTTACCTGTGCTGGTCGATCACCTCGAACCGCGAGTGGGGGTTGCCCTTCCAGAAGTACAGCGACTTCGGGCTGTATCACATCGAACTGGATACCGACCCCGCGCTGGAACGCGTCCCCACGCCGGCGGTGCTGACATACAAATCCATCATCGCCAACCGCGGGACGTAGCTAATGACGGAATTTATACCATGAACGATATGTTACGGCATGCCGACATGGCGTAAACTTAGCCTGCCATGAAACTACTGAACGAGAGCGTGAACCAATGAGCAACCCATCCGCCAGGCGCAAGCCGCGCGTCTTCTCGGGCGTGCAGCCGACCAACGCCCTGCACATCGGCAACTACCTCGGCGCCATCCGGCGCTGGGTGCAGGAGCAGGACCAGAAGGAAAACTTCTACTGCATCGTGGATATGCACGCCATTACCATCCCGCAGGACCCGCAGACGCTGCGCCGCAAGACGCGCGAACTGGCCGCGCTGTACATCGCCTGCGGGCTGGACCCGCGGAAGTCCGTCATCTTCGTGCAGAGCCATGTGCGCGAGCACGCCGAGTGCTGCTGGATTTTCAACTGCATCACGCCGATCGGCTGGCTGGAGCGCATGACCCAGTACAAGAGCAAGGCCGCCACGCAGGAGAGCGTGCTGACAGGGCTGCTCGATTACCCGGTGCTGATGGCCGCCGACATCCTGCTCTACGATGCCGACGAAGTGCCCGTGGGCGACGACCAGAAACAGCACGTCGAACTGACGCGCGACATCGCGCAGCGCTTCAACGCCTTATTCGGCGAGACCTTCACCGTGCCTCAGCCGGTCATCCCGCAGAGCGGCGCGCGCATCCGCGGCTTCGACGACCCCACAAGGAAGATGAGCAAAAGCGAAGCGACCAACCGCGGCCACGCCGTCCTGCTGACGGACACGCCGGACGAAATCCGCCGCACCATCAAGCGCGCCGTCACCGACCTGGGGCGCGAGATCGTGTTCAGCGAAGCGCCGGAGAAGGCTGGCGTCAACAACCTGCTGGAAATCTACGAGCTGTTTACGGCGCACAGCCGCCCACAGATTGAAGCGCACTTCGCCGGCAAGGGCTACGGCGTATTGAAGACCGAGGTGGCCGAAGTCGTCGTCGAGGGACTGCGCCCCATCCGCGAACGCTTCGACGCGCTCATGGCTGACCCCGGCGAACTGGACCGCATCCTGGACGACGGCGCCGAACGCGCACGCGCCATGGCCGCGCCGAAAATGCGCCAGATCAAGGAGCGGGTGGGCTTCATCGTGAGGTGAACCTTGGGCAGCGCGCTCGCAGAACCGGAGACCTGCCTGATCGACGTCGTGCGCGAGAAGCTCAAGCCGTGGCCCGATAACCGCCCCGGCTGAGCGCCGCGGATTTTACGCGTCGGTCTGCAGGTGGGTATACTGTAACCCGCAAAGAGTAAACCATCGTATGACTCATCCGCATGAACTGGCGCCGTGGGAGCGCCTTTCCACCCGCATGATCATCCAGCATCGCTTCTTCACCATACTTGAGGACGTGGTGCGGTTGCCTTCCGGCTCGCTGGGCCATTGGTGGCGCTTCGAGGACGGACCCGATTTCGTGGTGATTATCCCGATGAATGATCAGCGTCAGGTGCTGGTGTCGTATCAGTACAACAACGCCCCGCAGCGCGTGGTGGCGGAATTCGCCGGCGGAGGCGTGGAGAAGGGCGAGAGCTATCCGGATGCCGCGCAGCGCGAACTGATGGAAGAAGTGGGCTACTATGCTCATAAGCTGCGCGAGATCGGCTCTTTCCTGTACCAGAACCGCCACTCCGGGCGCAAGTGCCGGGTCTTCCTGGCGCAGGAACTGGAAAAGCGCAAGCTGGCGCACGACGACGCGGAGTTCATCGCCACCGAGTGGATGGATATTGCTGCCGTGGACGAACGCATCGCGCGCGGCGATATCGACAATGGGGTGATGCTGGCAGCCTGGTGTATTTTCAAGTCGCTCGTCGCGTAGGTATACACCTCCGAGTTCTCGCAGAACTCGGAGGTGTTTAACGCGGAGGCGTACCGCCCCTACCCGTGTCGGCGGGCATACAACTCGTACAGCATGACGCCGGTCGCCACGGCAAGGTTGAGCGAGTCGCTGCGCCCGACCATGGGGATGCGCACCACCATGTCGCAGGCCGCCTGCTGTTCGGCGGAAAGCCCGGCGCGTTCGCTGCCCATCAGCAGCACCAGCGGGAAACGATAGGCAGCGGCGCGGTATTCGACCTGCCCACTGCCGGAAGTGCCGACCATAGCGGCGCCGTGCGCGCGCGCCCACGCCGCCAGGTCGCTGAAGTCGGCCCTGACCAGCCGCTGCGAGAAAACTGCGCCCATGCTGGCGCGCAGCGCCGCCGGGTCGTAAGGATCGGCGCTGTGGCCGAGCAGAATAACACCGGCGCAGCCGGCGGCGTCGGCAGTGCGCAGGACGGCACCGATATTGCCGGGGTCCTGCGGCTCGTCCAGCGCCACCCAGCACAGGCCGTCGCCGGGTTGCATGGCGCCGAGCGACTCCCATTTCTGTCGCACCACGGCGCCGATGCCCTGCGGCCCTTCTTTGCCCGATATGCTGTCGAACACCTCGGCGGTAACATCCAGCACGTTCACGCCGCTCTGGCGCTGCTGTTCGACCATTTCCAGCGCCATGGGGCTTTTCAGCAGTGTGGAGGCGACGACCAGGGTCTGGATGTCGGCACCAAGCTGGGCCGCTTCCACCGCCAGGCGGATGCCTTCGACAAAAAACAGGCCTGCGCGGTCGCGCTCTTTGCGCTCGCGCAGGCTGCGAATCAGCTTGACGGTCGGATTGCTGCGGCTGGTGACGGTCATTTGACATTCACGTCACTTCGAAGTCGCTGAACTCGTTGATCGACTCGATCTCCGCGACGCGATCCTTGGGCAGGATGCGCCGGAACGACATGGAAGCTTCTTCCCAGTTCTTCAGCAGGTCGCGGGCGCGCGGGCTGTTGGTCAGTTCGTAATGCCGGCGCAGCAGCGATTTCACCAGCTTCTTCATGCCGGGGTTGGACAGGCGGTCCACATCCACCAGTTCGGTATTGCAGTGGTTGACGAATGTGCCGGTGGGGTCGTATACGAACGCCATGCCGCCCGTCATGCCGGCTGCGAAGTTGCGCCCGGTAGCGCCCAGGACGACGGCGACGCCGCTGGTCATGTACTCCAGCGCGTTATCGCCCACGCCTTCCACCACCCCGCACGCGCCCGAGTTGCGCACGCCGAAGCGTTCGCCTGCACGGCCCGCCGCGAAGAGCGTGCCGCCCGTAGCGCCGTACAGCGCCGTGTTGCCCAGGATGTGGTTGTCGCTCCAGTCGTAGGTCGTTTCGGGGAACGGGCGGATCGATATCTCGCCGCCGCGCATGCCCTTGCCCACATAGTCGTTGGCCGCGCCCACCAGGTACAGGCGCATGCCATTGGTGGTGAACGCTCCGAAGCTCTGGCCGGCGTACCCGCGGAAGTCGATCTCGATCGTTCCGGGCGGCAGGCCTTCGTCCAGGTGCTTTTTGGTGATCTCGCCGGACAGGCGCGCCCCGATGCTGCGGTCCATGTTGCGGATGGAGTAATGCAACTGCACCTTCCAGCCTTCGTCGATGGCGGGGCGGGCGTCGCGCACCATCTGCTCGTTCAGCGCGTTGCGGGGCGGGCGGGCGGCCGGCTCGATCTGGCGGCGCGGCTGCCCGTCGGGGCCGATCGCCAGCAGCGCCTGCAGCGTCAGGCTGTGTGTCTGCGGGCTGGCGTGCGCCCCGAATGATGTCTTCTGCCTCAGCAGGTCGCTGCGCCCGATCAACTCATCGAGGCTGCGATAGCCCATCTGGGCGAGATACTCGCGCACATCCTGCGCCACATACAGCAGGTACGCCATGACGTGCTCCGGCTTGCCCTCGAACTTCAGGCGCAACTCCGGTTTTTGAGTCGCTACGCCGGTCGGGCAGGTGTTCAGGTGGCACACGCGCGCCATGATGCAGCCTTCGGCAATCAGCGTGGCCGTGCCGAAGGACACTTCATCCGCGCCGAGCAGAGCGGCGATGAGCACATCACGGCCGGTGCGGATACCGCCGTCGGCGCGCACGCGGATGCGCGCACGCAGATTATTCTGCAATAGAGTCTGTTGAGTTTCGGCCAGCCCCAGTTCCCACGGCAGGCCGGCGTTCTTGATGGAACTGAGCGGAGACGCACCGGTGCCGCCGCTGTGGCCGCTGATCTGCACCACATCCGCC
>JAKALH010000211.1 GCA_021813225.1 Chloroflexota bacterium | reverse complement strand
GGCGTATGTTTCGGCAAAGAATAAATTCGTATCGAGATAAAAGACCGTTGTCTGCGGCGCGACCTGCGAGAGCAGATGCATCAACACCACACCTTCAGGACCGAACCCGGTAGCCAACGCGATCGCAGGTGAAAAGTTTTTGATGCCCCAGCGCAGAATTTCTTCCGGCGGATGACCGTCGAAGTCATCACTGATCTGCTTGAGCGCATCGGGCGACCACTCAAGCTGCGCCGGCGATTCGACGAATGTTGGCTCGGCAGCTCTCGTTTGCACAGTCATGTTGTCTCCATTGAAAGACGCGATGGATCACGAACGGGCCAGTTCAAGGGTAATGTTTCTTCGACTGGCACCTCGTTCGCGTCAGCGCGGGCAGGATCAAACCAATCGAGCTGTTGATGCAGGCGAACGACCTGCCCGATCACGATGGTCGCTGGAGGATGAATCCCTTGCACACGATCGGCAATGTTCGCGAGTGTACCGTCCACGACAATCTGTGCCGCGGTCGTGCCTTGCTGAATGACCGCCACAGGTGTTTCCAGCGACCATCCATGCGCCGTCAGTTGCGCGGTGATCTCGGGTAAATGGGCAAGGCCCATCAGCACGATCAGTGTGCCGCCGCGCGGTAATGCCCCCCAGTCCACACTGCCGCCCTTCCACGAGTGGCCGGTGACCACCGTGAAAGCACTCGCAAACTTGCGATGCGTGACGGGGATACCGGCATAGGCGGGCGCCGCGATGACGCTGCTGACGCCGGGAACGACCTCGAATGGGATACCCGCTTCAGCTAACACCTGGCATTCTTCGCCGCCCTGCCCGAATACGAACGGGTCGCCCCCTTTCAAGCGCACCACGATTTTCCCTTCTCGCGCTTTGGCGACGAGAAGCGCATTGATCTCAGCTTGCGTGCGATGATGACGACCGGGTTCTTTACCCACGTCAATGCGTTCGGCGGAGGGCGGGATGGCATCCAGCAGTTGCGGATGAAGCAGCCGGTCGTGGAGCACGACCTCCGCTCGCCGCAGGCACGCCAGCCCTTTGACCGTGATCAAGCCGGGATCGCCCGGACCACCGCCGACAAGATAGACCATCCCTCTCGTTGAGAACGAATCACCTAAACCGCACATTCGGACTCTCCCACCTGAAGCTGGAAGGCGAAATCCTGGCCCCAATCCCGGTAGAGGTCCGGCGCGAGAGCAGGGTCGGGCAAGTCCCGCAAATCCTCAAACTGACCTTTCAATGAGACCACGCCCACGCGGTCAATCCAGTCGTGGAAGGTCTCGTCTTCGTCTTTGCGACCGGCGCGGTATAACGCGATGACCCGCTCAACAGCTTCCGGGACTCGCTTTGCCGGGATGCTGGTGACGGGCTTGCCGAAAATCACTTTGCCCGGCAAGACGCGTCCGCCCAAGAGCATCATGTAATGTGGGGCTTGCTGGCCGTTGACTCGCCGCGCGCCGCCGTAGAACCCAATCGCCGCCACCTGATGGTGACCGCACGAATTGGGACACCCGCTCACCTTGATGTCAATCCCGCGCAGGTCTGGCGCAAAATTAAGATCGTGCCGCTCGCGCAAGCGGCGACCCAACTCGAGCACAAGACGGTGCGAGGTAGTGATGGCTACATTGCACGTGTCCGCGCCAGGGCAGCCGACCACATTCCACAACCGGTCGGCGCCGGCTTCGCCCAAACCGATTTCGCGCAGAGCCACATATAAATCGCGCACCGCATCTTCCGGCACCCAACGGAGGAGGATGTTTTGGGCAATGGTGGTAAAGCATTCGCCGCGCGCAAACTCCCGGGCGAGAGGCGCGAGGGCGCGGAACTGTGGCGCGGCCATATCACCGCCGGGCAGGGCGATGCACACGGCTGCATAGCCGGGTTGTTTCTGCCGGACGACATTGCTCTCCAGCCAGCGCTCGTAGTCAGTATCTTCAAACCCATAGCCGGTGTGACCATTGTGACCATTGCCGTCTGGGAGGATGATCGGTGGCGGGGCGACCCAGCCAATCCGATCTGGGTCGGCGTCGAATTCCGGGTAGGGCTGCGGTCGGACGAACGCCAGGGTCGTCCGTTCCTTAAAGACCAGGTCGCGGAATGCGTCGATGCCCAACGCCGCCACCAGGAACTTGAGCCGCGCCTTGGCTTTGGTCTGGCGGTTGCCCAACCGGTCGAAGACGCGAACGATCGCTTCAACGGTCGGCAGCAGGTTGGCTTCCGGCGTAAAATCCTCGAGAAGCTTCCCCACATGAGGACTGGAACCCAGTCCTCCGCCCACGAATATTTGGAACCCGGGCGTGGATTGTCTGACGACGGCAAGCGCGCCGACATCGTGTATGGCAGTAGCGGCTCGGTCGGCGGGCGAACCGGAAAAGGCGATCTTGAGCTTGCGCGGCAAATTCTGCGAGATGGGATTGCGCAGTAAGAAACGCGCAACCGTGTTGGCGTAAGGACGCACGTCAAACGGTTCATCCGGTGCGACACCCGCCAGCGCATCGGCGGTGACGTTGCGAGCCACGTTGCCCGCTGCCTCGCGCGTCGTCAGTCCCACCGCGCCCAAATCGGCGAGCAAATCGGGAATGCGTTCGAGTGGAACCCAATACAATTGAACATCTTGCCGGGTCGTGACGTGACCCAGGCCGCGGGCATAAGTTTCGGCGGCGCGACCCAAGCCATCGAGTTGAAGCGCGGTCAAGTGTCCAAAGGGGATTTTGACGCGAACCATTTGAATGTCCACCTGACCGCGCATCCCATAAATGCCGTTTTGCAAACGAAAGCGCCGGAAAGAATCACTGTCCAGCCGACCGGCTTTGTAGGCAGCAATCAGATCGCGAGTACGCTCAATTTCTGAAGAAGAGACGAGACTGGTATCCAGCGCCGGTTCGACGAAAATGGTTGTAGTATCGATCATCGTAACCTCCGAATCTATTGCCATGGAATCACACGGAAAGACACTATGTCTCCTCCATTTCATGTATGTTTGAAATCCGCTTGCGGTCGAGAACAAAAAGACCAACATGGCGAGAGCGGTGCTGAATCAACAGGGATCCGGAGAAATAAAAAGAGCCCAAGGGCTATCCCTGGGCTCTGTATCTGTCTCCGACCCCTGGTGCCCCGCGCCATTGCGCACTGATCGTATCGCGGGGGCAGGTTACAGCGAATCGTCGGTTGGTCTTAAATCGTCAAGCAGCAAACATCCGCCGAACGAGGTGCTATTGCCCCCGCTCAGGACAGATGCAGTACCAGACTGTCGCGTCGAAAGATACTCTCATTTCGTTGCTTAGTGTATCAAAAACAATACTCTACGGATTTTTGACCCTGTGTCAATACGCCAAATGGCGTATTTTTGACTACCCCATACTGTTCCAGGTTGCGAATGCGCTCTTGGATTGCGTCGATGCGGTCATGGATCACGCGCATCACATACTTGCATGGTGGTATGCCACGATCACGAAAGGCCAGGAGCTCAATGACCTCGTCCAACTTCACCTTGCCATTGAACTACGGTGTGAAATGCTGCCTCATGTTGCCCCCTTTTCTACTCTATTCTGGGGCCTTTTTGTGTCTGAATTTCGGGGGGAAGCTCACCCGTGCTATAGTAATTCGGTCAAATTTACAGCAAAGGATATCTGCCAGACATGCCCACCGACGAGAACGTCGTATCCAAAGACTTCATCCGCGACCTGATTGACGCCGACAACCGCAGCGGGCGCTTCGGCGGGCGCGTGCACACGCGCTTCCCGCCGGAGCCCAACGGCTACCTGCACATCGGCCACGCCATGTCCATCAACCTGAACTACGGCATCGCCCGGGAATACGGCGGCAAGTTCAACCTGCGCTTCGACGACACCAACCCCGCCAAAGAGGAACAGGAGTACGTCGATTCGATCCTGGCGGACGCGCGCTGGCTGGGCGTAGACTGGGAAGACCGCCTGTTCTTCGCCTCGGACTATTTCGACCAGCTTTATGCCTGGGCGGTGCAGCTGATCCGGGCCGGCAAGGCTTACGTGTGCGACCTGAACGCGGACGAAATACGCGAGTACCGCGGCACGCTGACGGAGCCGGGGCGCGAAAGCCCGTATCGCAACCGCACCGTCGAGGAGAACCTCGCCCTGTTCCAGCGCCCCTTTGGCCGCATCGAAATCGCCGGCGACCGCTACTTCACCAACCTCATCTACTACATCCACTACAACCCGCAGAAGCACGGCTTGGCGGACGACTTCCGCGCCTGGCCGCACTCGTCGTACCCGGCGCTGCTGTCGGCTCAGCCTACCCGCCTGGCGCGCGAGGAAGTGCTGGCCTGGTTCGGCGGCGCACAGCGCTTTGCCGAAGCGCACCGCCTGAGCCTGCCCGCTGGCCCCCTCGCGCCGCTGATTGGCGACGACGCGTGAAACACATGGATAACACCTGACAGGTCTTTAAGACCTGTCAGGTCTGGGGTGCTCACTGGTTTTCATTTCATGCGGTATAAACAGTATCACCATGAAAGAAGCGGTCATCTTCGGCGCGGGCAACATCGGGCGCGGTTTCATCGGGCAACTCTACAGCGAGAGCGGCTATCGGGTCACTTTCGTCGACGTCGACCAGCCCCTGCTCGACGCCATCAACGCGCGCGGTGAGTACACCATCCGCCTGGTGACGAACGAGCGCAGCGAGGAGGTGCGCGTGGGGCCGGTGCGCGCACTGCACGCCGGCAACGTCGACGAAGTCGCCGCCGTGGTCAGCCGCGCCGAAATCGGCGCGACCGCCGTCGGCGCCAATGCGCTGAAGTTCGTCGCACCCAACCTGGCCGGGGGCATCGCCCGGCGCGCCGCCGCAGGCAACACGCAGCCGCTGCACCTGGTGATCTGCGAGAACCTGAAAGGCGCCGCGGCCATCGTGCGCAACATGGTGAACGACCTGCTGCCTGCCGAGGCACAGCCGTTCATGCAGGCGCACGTCGGCTTTGTGGACACGGTGATTGCGCGCATGGTGCCGCCGCCTACCCCGGAGATGCGCGTGCACGACCCCAGCCTGATCGTGGTCGAACCGTACAAGCAACTGCCGGTCGACCGCAACGGGTTCATCGGGGAGCCGCCCGCCGTCACCGGCATGACGCCATTCGCCCCTTTTTCATTCTTCACCGAGCGCAAGCTGTACATCCACAACGCCGGCCACGCCGTGCTGGCTTATCTGGGCTACCGGCGCGGCTGCGAGTACGGCTATGATGCGCTGGCCGACGAGGACATCTACTTCCAGGTGCGCGGCGCGATGGAAGAATCCGCGCTGGCGCTGGCGCGCAAGTACCGCCCGCCGCAGGGGCAACTGCTGGCGAATATCGACGACCTGCTGCGCCGCTTCGAGAACCGCGCGCTGGGCGATACCGTCCTGCGCCTGGGGCGCGACCCCATCCGCAAGCTGGGCCGCACCGACCGGCTGGTGGGCGCGGCGCTGAATGCGCTGGCCGAAGGCGTCGAGCCGGTGCATCTCGTCGCCGGCATCGCCGCCGCGCTGCGCTTCAATCATCCCGCAGACCCGCTGGCCGCCGAGCTGCAGGCGAAGCTGCACGGCTACGGGCTGGCGCGCACGCTCGGCGAGGTGTGCGAACTGTCCGCCGGCGAGCCGCTGTTCGAGAGGGTGCTGGCGGCGTATCGATAAGGATAGATTCCCGCCTGCGCGGGGCATGACG
>JAKALH010000210.1 GCA_021813225.1 Chloroflexota bacterium | reverse complement strand
GTCAGGTGGCCGCTTCTATCGCGCCTGCGATTCCCTTCTCCTGCGCGTCATGGCAGACCATGGCGAGGCAATAGAGACAATCTATAGGCATCTGTTCCGGCGCAACCCCATTCAACGTGTGCTGCGCTTCCTGGACGAAGAGAGTTCGCCGCTTGAGACTGCTGCGCTGATTGCCACGCTGCCGCCGCTGCGTTTTCTGCAGGCCGCATTCCAACTGCCGCGGCGCGAGAGGAAGAACGCGATACAATCGGCGCGATGACGTTGAAATTAGCCATTTATTCGGACTACATCTGACCGTGGTGCTATGTCGGCCAGGGTGTGGTCGACCAGGTTAAGAGAGAATACGGCGCACAGATCGAGTGGCTGCCGTTCCTTCTGCGTCCCGATATGCCGCCTGAAGGCAATGCGGTACCGGCGTCGGTAAAGGCGCGCGCCGCCCAGAGCGGCGACAGGTTACGACATATGGCCGAGTCGCAGGGACTGCCGTTCGTGCGTTCGTCGTGGGTGCCTAATCCACGCCTGGCGCATGAATCAACTCTGTATGCTGAAGAGCAGGGCCGGGGCGAGGAATTCCACCGCATCGTTTTTCGCAAGTACTACGGCGAGGAAGAGAACATCAGCGAGTGGAATGTGTTGAGAGCCGCGGCTGCTGAGGCAGGGCTGGATGCCGATGCGCTCCAGCGGGCTGTCCAGAGCGGGGTCTATCACGAGCGCTTCGAGCAGCAGATTGCGGATGCCAGGGACATCGGCGTCAACAGCGTGCCGACATACGTCCTGAATGACCGCCATGCAATCGTCGGGGCGCAGCCATTCGCGGTCTTCAAACAGGTTATCGCACACATCAGCGCTTCGCCGCAGGCGAGCCGACACGACGAGGATACAGGATGAACATGACAACACCACACGACTGGGAGAACCAGAACCTTCTGGCGCGCAACCGCGAACCTGCTCACGCGACACAGCAGGTTTATCCGGATGCGGCAAGTGCATTATCCTGTGACCGCGACAACACACCGTACCGCAAGCTGCTGAACGGCACCTGGCGCTTTCAATATACCGCACACCCCGGTTTGTCCCCGACTGGTTTTGAGATGTTGGACTACGACGACTCCGGATGGGCGGAACTGCCGGTGCCGTCAAATTGGCAGATGCACGGGTATGGCAGGCCGAACTACACGAACGTTGCTTACCCCTATCCGGTAGACCCGCCGCGCGTGCCGCAGGACAACCCGGTCGGGCATTACCGCCGGTTGTTTACGGTGCCGGCAGGGTGGGAAGGCCGCCGTGTGCTGCTGACGTTCGAGGGCGTCGACTCAGCATTTTACGTATGGGTGAATGGGAAGATGGCCGGCTACAGCCAGGGCGCGCACCTGCCGTCTGAGTTTGATATTACGTCACTGCTGAAGGCGGGCGATAACCTGCTGGCTGTACAGGTGTATCAGTGGTCGGACGGCAGCTACCTTGAAGACCAGGATATGTGGCGGCTGAGCGGCATCTTCCGGGATGTCTGCCTGAGCGCCACGCCGATGCTCCATGTGCGTGATGTCTTCATCCGCACGACTTTGAGCGCCGGCTACAAAGATGCCAACGTCGAGGTTGATATCACGGTTCGGAATTACGCGACGGTTGAGGTCGCAGGCGCATCCATCACCGCTGAATTATTCGATGCCGCGGAGAAACCTGCAGCATCAGAAACTGTACGGGCTGAAACGCTTCCAGCGGGCCGTGAAGTCGTATTGAACACCATCCTGCCGGTGAACGGCGCGCACCTGTGGTCGGCTGAAGAGCCGTATCTCTACACGCTTCTACTCAGCCTGACCGATGCGACAGGCAAGCGATACGAAGTTCAAAGTTATCGTGTCGGTATCCGCCAGGTCGAGGTTAGAGAACAGCAGCTCCTGATCAATGGCGTCGCGGTCAAACTGAAAGGCGTCGACAGGCACGAGACACATCCCGACCTCGGCCACGCCGTTACCTATGAGTCCATGCTTAAGGATATTGTGCTGATGAAGCAGCACAACATCAACACGGTACGCACCTCGCATTACCCCGACGACCCGCGCTGGTATGACCTGTGCGATCGCTTCGGCATGTATATCGTCGATGAAGCTGATCTGGAGTGCCACGGCTTCGGCATCGGCGGCGACCTGAACCAGATCTCCGACGACCCTGAGTGGGAAGCCGCATATATCGATCGCGCCGAGAGGATGGTGCAGCGCGATAAAAACCACGCCTGTGTGGTGATGTGGTCGCTAGGCAACGAAGCAGGTTACGGGCGCAACCACGATGCCATGGCAACCTGGATCAGGGCGCACGACGCAACGCGCCTGATTCATTATGAAGGCGCACATGAGGCGAAAGTCGTCGATGTCGTCAGCGTGATGTATCCAAAGCTTGACAGCCTGATAGCTCAGGGGACGCGCACAGACGACCCGCGTCCTTTCTTCATGTGTGAATACGCCCATGCGATGGGGAATGGACCGGGCAACCTTAAAGAATACTGGGATGCTATCTATGAACACCCGCGTCTGATCGGCGGTTGCATCTGGGAGTGGGTGGACCACAGTGTACGGCGTCATACCGAAGCTGGCGAGGAGTGGTTCGCGTATGGCGGTGATTTTGACGATTACCCCAATGACGGCAACTTCTGCATCGACGGCCTGAACTTCCCCGATCGCATACCGCACAGCGGGTTGATCGAGTATAAGAAGATCATTGAGCCGGTCAAGGCGGATGCCGTCGATCTCCGGCAGGGTCAAGTGCGCATTGCCAATCGTTATGCCTTCATTTCGCTCGCGCACCTGAGCATCGGCTGGTCGGTCACACGGGATGGTGAACTCGTTGAGCAGGGTTCACTGGCGCCGCTTGACGTTGCGGCCGGGCAGGATCGCATCATCACGCTGCCTTACCGCAACCCATTACCGGAAGCAGGGTCCACTTACTGGTTGAATCTCAGTTTTACGCTGGACCATGCCACAATATGGGCGCCACGCGGATTTGAAGTGGCGTGGGCGCAGTTCGAGCTGCCTGTCATAGCGCCAGCGCCAGTGCTGGCATTGTCGTCCATGGCGCCGCTGCGTGTTGGCGAAACGCGCCAGTCCATCACAATCAATGGCGACGACTTCAATATCGTGCTAGACCGGCACGCCGGCCGTATCAATGAATGGCGGTATCGCGGTATTTCGCTGCTGAGCGATGGCCCGCATGTGAATATCTGGCGGGCGCCGACTGACAACGACGTACACATTGCCAAGGTGTGGCGGAACACCGGCTTACATCATCTGTCGCAGCGTGTTGAGCGGGTCTCCCTGCATTCGGTTACACCACAAACGGCGGAGATCGAGGTCGAAACCGTGCTGGCTTCCTGCTCACTGGCGCCGGCGCTCAAGGCTGTCTATCAGTACCGCATCTGCGGGAGCGGCGATGTTATCGTGAGCATACAGGTTGCGCCGTTGAGGCAACTGCCGGTTCTGCCGCGCGTCGGCGTTGAATTGACAATGCTGAGCGAGTTTGACCGCCTGGCCTGGTATGGGCGCGGCCCGCACGAAAGCTATGTCGATCGCAAGGAGAGCGCGCGCGTGGGTGTGTATCGCGGCACGATCCAGGAACAGCACGTACCGTATATCCGCCCGCAGGAGAATGGCAACAAGAGTGACGTGCGCTGGGCCGCTGTCACGAACATACAGGGTGCGGGCCTGCTTGTTATTGGTATTCCGACTATCAATGTCAGCGCTCACCATTACACTCCTGATGACCTGACACGTGCCGAACATACCTGCGAACTGAAGCAGCGTGATTTAACCGTTGTTCACCTCGATTACCGGCACAACGGCCTCGGGAGCAACAGTTGCGGTCCGGAACCGCTGGAGAAGTATCTGCTCAAAGCCGAGCCGATGAGTTTCAGCGTCAGACTGCGGCCGATCATGGGTGACATCGCGACTTATATGCGAGTTGCCAGAACCGTACTGGAAGGGTGAGGCCCTCTCTTCGTGTAGCGCCAGTACCATTTGTGGCGCTTCATGCTGTTTCACTCGATTCAATGTATGCGCACTTTGCCGTGGCGCTGCCGCCGGCGCACTCTACGATTTTCTCTACAATAAGGCTGCAACTCATGAAAACCTATGCGATCGATCCGCTTCAGCGTTCGCGGTTGATCAAGAGGCTCATTCTCAAGCTGGCGCTGATAACTGGTGCTGCGCTCCTGGCTGCGCTGGTCGTTGCGCTGCTGGTGATACAGCAGTCAGGTAACGCTTTCAATGTGGCGTATCTCGCGGTTGCGGGCATAGCGCTTGTCGTCGTCTCAGTCATCAGCGGTATTCGTATTTACAGCCAGGCGCGCGTATACGGGAATGGTCTGGATTCGATCCGGATCCTTCTGGGTGCCGAGCGCGTCGATAAAATGCAGGAAGGCGCGGCTGCCGTGCGCATCAACCGTACCGAAGTTACTGCGCTCATCGAGAACGAGAATGGGGTGCTGGTCATGACACATGACAGGACCAGATTCCTATGGGTGCCTGTACAGCTCCTGGACTATGCAGGCGCGCGCGCAGACCTTGAACGCTGGATGCCAATCAGGCGATTGCCGCCGTGCCCGGCAATAAACTCATCCATATTGACGGTCGTGTGGGGTATCGGCACCGCGTTTTGCGTCGGTGTTCTGCTTTTCAGCACCACTCCGTGGCAGGCATTGACAGCAGGCATTGCTACGATGGCAATCTATGTATTCGTATACAGGTTGTTACGCAGGCAAGGTCAGGTCGACATGAAGTTCCGCCGCACGTACAGCGGTATTCTCATGTTCCTGATCATTGTCGTGACAATCAAGCTGCTGATGACGCTTGGGCCGATGCTGACGGCGCAATAAGCGCAGCCGGCGATTCGCACGTAATCACTCGTTTGTCAAAGTTGTGGAACGCCTGATGATACAGGCTGGAGTTTGATACATGCGGAAACGCAATCCTCTCGATGAACGGACATCCTTTCAGGAGCACGGACCGTACGATCCCATAATCGACAGTAAGGCCGATATCGCCATGGTGTACGGTCTGGACCGCGACTTCGAGTCCCGCATGGCGGGGTGGGGCAGCGCAGGCTACCGGCTCCACGTCATGACTGGCGTGTCCTGGGGAGATTATGCCGATTACATGCGGGGTGAATGGGACGGCGCTCAGCACTTCGACGACGCCCAGACCGCTGCCGGTAACTTCCGCCTGGAACACGGTATCGCTCAGGGCCATGATATCTACTACATGATGCCCAGTATGAGCTATGTGATGTACCTGGCGGAAAAACTGCATCGTGTCGTCGATGCTGGTGCGCTGGCATTGCACCTGGAAGAACCTGAGTTCTGGGTGCGCGCCGGGTACGAGGCGGGGTTCCAGCGCGAATGGGAGGAGTTCTATGGCGAACCCTGGCAGGACCCGGCATCCTCGCCCGATGCGCGATACCGCTGCGAAAAGCTGAAGCAGTACCTGTATTCGCGCGCGCTTTCCTATCTGTTCAAAGACATCAAGCAGTATGCGCGCGCGAAGGGCAACCACGATTTTAAATGCTATGTGCCGACTCACAGCCTGATCAATTACGCGCACTGGCGCATCGTCAGCCCCGAATCACAACTGCTGCAGATTGCCGATTGTGATGGGATCATCGGGCAGGTGTGGACCGGCACCTCGCGCACGCCCAACGTTTATCGCGGGGTGCTGAAGCAAGATCGGA
>JAKALH010000209.1 GCA_021813225.1 Chloroflexota bacterium | reverse complement strand
TTTCTGAAAGGCGAAGGCGGCACCCAGACGCATCTGGCGATGGCGGTGGCGGCGATGGTCGTCGCCCCCATCCTGGTGGTGTTCTTCTTTACGCAGAAGTATTTCACCGAAGGCATCACCACGACGGGGATCAAGGGGTGACCCCCCGTACGGCAGGCTCGGAAGATAATATCAGGACAGGAGGTGAACGAACGCAGAAAATCAAACGAACCAGAAGATCGCAGCACTCAATGACGACGACCAATTGGAAGCAAGCATTTCTGAACAGGAGGAGATTTCCCAATGAACGTCCGTAAGCTCGTACCCTTTACTGTTGCCGCGGCGATTGTGCTGGCAGCGTGCGGCACGGCAGCGCCGACCGCCGCGCCCACCAGCGCGCCGGCCGCGACGGCTGCGCCTGCGGCCACCGCCGCACCGGCCGCGGCGCAGGTCAACAACCCGCCCAAGACCGCCGCCGAAGTCGACTCGCTCGACCTGACCGGCAAGAAGGTGCAGGTGCTGTTCTGGCATCGCTATTCCGGCTCGCAGGTTACCAAGGTGCTGGAGATCGCCAACGACTTCAACACCAAGAACCCGTACGGCATCACGGTCAAACTGGAACAGGCCGGCGCCGGCTACCAGGACATGTACAACAAGATCAACGCGACCATCCAGGGCGGCGGCGACCTGCCCGCGCTGACGATTGCCTATCAGAACCAGGCGGCCACCTACCGCGCTCAGAACGTCATGGTCGACCTGACCCCGTTCATCCAGAGCAAGAAGTACGGCCTGAGCGCCGACGACCTGAAGGACTTCTACCCCTACTTCCTGCAGAGCGACAAGGCGCCGCAGTTCAACAACGAAATCCTCGGCTGGCCCACCCAGCGCTCCATGGAAGTGCTGTACACCAACCTGGACTGGCTGAAGCAGCTCGGCGCCACCGAGCCGCCCAAGACCCTCAAGGAGTTCGAGACCCTGGCCTGCAAAGCCTCCGATAAGACCAAGCAGACCTACGGCTGGATCTGGAAGAACGACGCGAGCGACTTCGCCTCGCTGGTGTTCGCCTTCGGCGGCGAACTGATGAAGCCGGACGGCTCGGCCTACGACTTCAACAACCAGGCGGGTATCGATGCGCTGACGATGATTCAGCGCATGTTCAAGAACGGCTGCGCCGTCGAGCTGCCCAAGAGCGAAGCCTATGGCGAGCAGAACCGCTTCGCCAATGGCAAGCTGCTCTTCGTGACGGCGTCCAGTTCGGGCCTGCCGTTCTACGCCAGCACCATCAACAAGCTGGACAAGCCCTTCAAGTGGACCATCAGCATGCACCCGCAGGCTGACCCGGCCAATCCGAAGGTGGACCTGTACGGCGCGTCGTGGTCGGTGCTGAAGACCACTCCGGAGCAGGAACTGGGCGCGTGGCTGTTCATGAAGTTCTTCACCGAGAAGGCCAATACGGCTGCCTGGGCCACGACCTCGAACTACATGGCTGTGCGCCAGAGCGCCGCACAGACCGCCATCGACAACGTCAAGGCGTCCAAGAGCTTCGCCAAGTTCCCCGCAGCCGCAGCCGCTTATGGCGACCTGTACAAGTGGATTCAGTACGGCGCGGTGGAAGCGCCGGTGGCCGGGTATGACCCCGTGCGCTCGCTGATCCAGGACATGGTCACCAAGGTGGGCGTGAAGGGTGACGGCGATCCGAAGGCTGCGCTGGACGCTGCCGTCAAGAAGGCCAACGCCCTGCTGGCCGAGAACGCTCCCAAGAAGTAAGCGCATCCGCATGAGACGCCTAGCTGCATCCCGCAGCCCGGCCGCACTGGAGACAGACAGCCCCCGCCCGGTGAAGGCGGGGGTTTGTTCGTCCGGCGCGCATTCGCCGGTTCTCCCTATAATGAAAGGCGATCGACGAAGATCAATCCAATTCACAGGACGCGCAATCAACCATGTCTGAACCGATTACAGCCCTGCTGCTGGGCGCCGGCGGGCGCGGGATGTACGCTTACGGCCCATACGCGCTGGAACACCCCGATGAGATCCGCATCGTCGCCGTGGCCGAACCCGACGACGAGCGCCGCGCGCGCTTCGCGCGGGCGCATCAGATACCTGTACAGCGCCAGTACCGCACCTGGCAGGACGCACTGGCCGCAGCGCCGCAGGCGCGCGCGGTCATCAACTGCACGCAGGATAAGCTGCATTACGACTCCACCCTGGCGGCGCTGCGCGCCGGCTACGACGTGCTGCTGGAAAAGCCTATCGCGCCGGCGAAAGACGAATGTGTCGGGCTGGTGCAGACCGCCGAGTCGCTGGGGCGTGTGCTGCAGATCTGCCACGTGCTGCGCTTCACGGCGTTCTTCTCCACCCTGTACGACATCGTGCGATCGGATCGGCTGGGGCGCATCATCACCGTCGACCATCGCGAGAATGTGTCGTACTGGCACATGTCGCACAGCTTCGTGCGCGGCAACTGGCGCAACGAAGGGTTGTCCAGCCCGATGATTCTGGCGAAGTGCTGCCACGACCTGGATATCCTGTCGTGGATCATGGATGAACCGGTGGCATCGCTGAATTCCTGTGGCGCGCTGACGCATTACCGCGCCGGGAACGCGCCGGACGGTGCGCCGCTGCGCTGCACGGACGGCTGCCCGGTCGAGGCAGCCTGCCCGTGGTACGCGCCGCGCCTGTACGGGGCGCTGCAGGGCATCCCGGCGCGCTCCGAGTGGATCGTGACGGCGCTGGGCGGCGGCGAGACCGCGCAGGAGCGCTGGCGCAAACTGCAGACCAGCCCGTACGGCCGCTGCGTCTATCGCTGCGACAACAACGTGGTCGACCATCAGGTCATCACCATGCAGTTCCCTTCGGATGTCACGGTGACCTTCACCATGCACGGGCACTCCGACACCGAAGGGCGCACCATGCGCTGGGACGGCACGCGCGCCACGCTGTACGGCGACTTTTCGGACGGCCGCCCGCACGAGTTCCGCATCCACGACCACGGCGGCAACAACGTCGAGGTGATCCATCCGCAGGCCGGCGCGAGCGGTCACGGCGGCGGCGACGAAGGACTGATGAACGCCTTCGTACGCACGCTGCGCGGCGAAGCTGTGCCGCACCAGACCAGCGCGCGCGCCTCGCTGGAAAGCCACCTGATGGCTTTCGCGGCGGAGGAGTCCCGCCATGCGCTGCGCACGATGGATATGAACGCCTACCGTTCAACTGACTAAGGCGTCGGCCGCAGCCGAGTGACATGGGACTAATCCCCATCATCGCCGCGCATTACAATCATGCGTAACACAATCCGACGGACGGAGCGAACGACGGTGCTGGCAAAAACTTATCTCCAGAACATGCAGGCCCTGCTGGGCGAACTGATCGAGAAGCAGACCCCCAATATCGAGCGCGCGGCGGAGGCCATCGCCGCGGCCATCGCGCAGGGGCATTCGCTGTTCGGCTTCGGCTGCAACCACTCGCTGCTGCCGATTCTGGACATCTACTACCGCGCCGGCGGGCTGATGCTGTTGAATCCCATCATCGCGCCCGGCCTGCTGCTGGAACTGCACCCGCCCACCCTCACATCGAAGATGGAGCAACTGGAAGGCTACGGCGACATCGCGCTGGCCGGTGCGCCCATCAAAGCCGGCGACGTGTTGATCCTGATCTCCGTGTCCGGGCGCAACGCGGCGCCGGTCGAGGCCGCATTGAAGGCCAGGGCGCTGGGCGCGCTGGTCATCGGCGTCACATCGCGGGCTTTCTCCGACTCGGTGACGCCGCGCAACAAACAGGGCAGGAAACTGATTGACGTAGCGGACATCGTCATCGATAACCTGGTGCCGCCCGGCGATGCCTCGCTGACTCTCGAAGGGGTGCCGCAGAAATTCACGCCGGTGTCGGGCGTGTCCGGCGTGGCGCTGATGCACGCGCTGATGGCGGAAACGATCGAGCGGCTGGTCGCGCGCGGCATCACGCCGCCCATCTACCTGTCGGGCAACATCGAAGGCGGCGCGGCCTATAACGACCGCATGCTGGCCGAGAACGCCGCGCGCATCTTCTACCTGTAAGCGAAATACGGGATAATAGAGCCGCTATGAGCATGAAGAATCTGTCCCGGCGCAACCGCATGGTGCTGTATATCGTCACCATCATGCTGATACTCAGCATGGTCATCAGCGCCATCGTGTCGTTCTCGCCGACGGCGCAAACTGCCGATACGTCGCAGCAGGCTGCCCCGCTGGTTGCCACGCCGACAGCGGGGCGCTGAGCCTGCACCAGACTGTTGACCGCGGATGACACACAAAGCCCGCTGTGAGCCGGTGCCATCCGTCATAGGAACGAGCTTATCTTTTCCTCAGGAGTGAGCCGAATGTCACGTCAAGTCGTACAGACCGATTCCGCGCCGAAGGCCATCGGGCCGTATTCGCAGGCGATTGTCGCCAATGGTTTCGCCTTCTGCTCCGGGCAGATTCCGCTCGACCCCGCCAGCGGCAACGTCGTCGAGGGCGGCGTCGAGGCGCAGACGCACCAGGTGCTGCGGAACCTCAGCGCGGTGCTGCAGGCCGCCGGCACCGACCTGGCGCACGTGGTGAAGACCACTGTGTTCCTGCAGAGCATGGGCGACTTCGCGGCCATGAATGCCGTGTACGGCACGTACTTCACGCAGAACCCGCCCGGCCGCTCGACGGTCGAGGTCGCCCGACTCCCGCGCAATGCACTGGTGGAGATCGAAGCCATCGCCGCGCTGCCGTAACGCAGCGCCACTGCAACCGTGCGCGTCCGTGAATCAAGGACTAACATGAGCAAACGAGTCGCGATACTGGAAAGCATTTTCGGCAATGCCGATATCGAGCGCGCCGCGCTGGAACCGCGCGGGTACGAAGTCAGTTACCATCACGCCCACACCGAGGACGAAATCATCGCCGCGGGCAAAGGCGCCGTCGGGCTGCTGCTGGAGACCGCCCACATCACGCCGCGCATCTTCGATGCCCTGCCCGAGGTGCGCGTGGTCAGTCGCTACGGCGTGGGCTACGACACCATCGACGTTCCCGCCGCCACCGCGCGCAACGTGGCGGTGATGAACGTGCCCGATTACTGCATGGACGAGGTGGCCGAGCACGCCATCGCGCTGATGTTCTCGCTGACGCGCGGGGTGGTGGCGCACGACCGCGCTGTGCGGCAGGGCGGCTGGATCACCGAACGCTACGGCGTGCGCACGGTGGCGGGACGCAGGATGGGCATCGTCGGCTTCGGGCGCATCGGGCATGCCGTCGCCTGGCGCGCCGCTGCGCTGGGTATGGACGTGCTGGTGTACGACCCCGCGCCGATGCCGCTGCCGGGCGTGCGCGCCGTCTTCACACAGTCGCTGGACGAGCTGCTGGCGCAGGCCGACGTGGTGACGCTGCACGTGCCGCTCACCGCCGGCACGCGCGGGATGATGGGCGCCGCCGAGTTCGCCCGGATGAAACGCGACGCCATCCTGATCAACACCGCGCGCGGGCCGGTGGTCGATACCGCTGCGCTGATCGAGGCGCTGCAAAAGAGGCTGATCAGCGCCGCCGCCGCCGACGTGCAGTCGACCGAGCCGCTCCCGCCTGATTCGCCGCTATTGCGCGCGCCTAATCTTGTCCTCACGCCGCATATCGCGTGGTACTCGCCGGAGTCGCAGTTGCGGATGCGCCGCATGGTGGCGGAGAATGTCGCCGACTTCTTTGACGGCAAGGGCGATTCGCACATCGTCAATCAGGTGCGG
>JAKALH010000208.1 GCA_021813225.1 Chloroflexota bacterium | reverse complement strand
GACCAAGACCAGCATCCTGCTGCACGACAGCCTGCAGGTGGACCTGCGCGCCGTCGAGCCGGCGGTGTGGGGCACGGCCATGCAGTATTTCACCGGCAGCCAGGCTCACAACATCCGCCTGCGCGAGCTTGCGCAGAAACAGCGCCTTTCGCTGAACGAATACGCGCTGACGCCCCTCGACGCCGACGGCACGCCGACCGGCCAGCCGCTGACCTTCGACACCGAAGAGGCCCTGTATGCGCGCCTGGGCCTGAGCCTGATACCGCCGGAGCTGCGCGAAGACCGCGGCGAGATTGAAGCCGCCCAGAAGGGCAAATTGCCGCATCTGATTGCCCGCGCCGACCTGCGCGGCGACCTGCAGATGCACACCAACTGGAGCGACGGCGCCGCCGATGTGCTGACTATGGCGCGCGGCGCTATGGCGCTGGGGTACGAGTACATCCTCATCACCGACCATTCGCAGAGCCTGGGCATCGCCAACGGCCTGACGCCGGAGCGCGTGCGCGCCCAGCGCAAGGAAATCGACGCAGCGAACAAGCGCCTGCGCGACGAAGGCGCTGCCTTCCGCGTCCTGCAGGGCGTCGAGGTCGAGGTGAAGACGGACGGCGTGCTTGACCTGCCCGACGACGTGCTGGCGGAACTCGACCTGGTGCAGGCGTCGGTGCACACGTCGCTGTCGCAGCCGCGCGAGCGCATCACCGAGCGCGCGCTCAGCGCCCTCAGGCACCCGCACGTCCACATCCTGGGGCATCCGTCCGGCCGGCTCATCAACGAGCGCGAGGCCGGCGACTACGACTGGGAGAAACTGTTCCGGGCGGCCGCCGAACACGACGTGGCGCTGGAAATCAACGCCGACCCGGCCCGCCTGGACCTGAACGAGACGCACGCCCGCCGCGCTGTCGAACTGGGCTGCCGCCTCAGTATCAGCACCGACGCGCACACGCCGGACGGACTGAACCAGATCGTTTACGGTATATCCATCGCGCGGCGCGCCTGGGTGGCGCCGGATGCGGTGATCAACACCTGGCCGTTGAAGAAACTGCTGGCTTGGGCGCATCGTTAGCCCGGCGGCTATGTTGATGTACGTATTGACAAGTCGCGGTTGCGCGCTAGAGTACAGATTCAGGACCAACAGCGAGCGACGACAGCCGACGACAGCAACATTGAGACTATGTTTTCCGTCTATCACGTCACGCCATACAGCCTGGCGATGGTTGCCGTCGCCATCTTCGCGCTGTTGATTGCCTTTGCTGCGTGGCGCAGGCGCGTGACGCCGGAAGCGCGCTACCTGGCCTTTATGGAGCTGGCAGTCGCCGAATCGTCCATTGCGCTGGCTTTCGCCTACGCCGTGCGCAACACCGCTCTCACAACTTTCTGGACGCAGTTAGCCTATCCCGGCCTGATCCTCACCATGCTGCTGTATCTCTTCTTCATCATGGAGTACACGCAGCACAGCGGCTATGTGAACGGCTATACGGTGGCCCTGCTGTTGATCATCCCCGTGCTGACGATGTTCGCCGTCGCGCTCAACGACAAGTTCCACCTGATGTGGGTGGCCGCGACCATCAACCCGGACACACTGCTGACGGTGCTGGTGCCGGGGCCGTGGTACTGGGTGTTCATCGACTATACCTTTCTCATGATCATGGCCGCCTGCGTGCTGCTGTACCGCTCCATCTACGTCGACCGCACGCTGAGCGCGTCGCGCGGCAATCTGTTGCTCGTCGCCACCGTGCTGGGCGGAGCCGTGGGGCTGAGCAAGGCCTTCTTCCCTGCCTTCCTGCCGGGATTCGACCTGTCGCCGCTGGGCGCAGCGTTGACGGGCGGGTTCCTGGGCTGGGGCATCTACCGCATGGGGCTGCTGGGGCTGGTGCCCATCGCGCGCGCCAAACTGGTCGACACGATGACGCAGGGCATGCTGGTGCTGGACCTCAAGGACCGCGTGATTGACTTCAACCCGGCGGCTCAGCACCTGCTGTCGATCAACTCACAAAAGATTCTCGGCGTGCCGGTGTACCGGCTGGTGCGCAACTGGGCGGAAGTGGAGCGCCGCTTCGGCGATGTGGCCGTGCTGCCCGACGAAGCGGCTTCCGGCGACAGTGCGGCGCCGCTGCGCTACATCGCGGTGACGGTGATCCCGCTGCAGGATAACTCGCTGCGCCCGGCCGGGCGCATGTTCGTGCTGCAGGACATCACGCAGCGCCACGCCATCGAGGAAGCGCTAGCCAGAGCCAACCAGTTGCTGCAACAGCAACTGGCGGAGAACCAGGCGCTGCAGGAAAAACTGCGCGCCCAGGCCATCCGCGATGAACTGACCGGCCTGCACAACCGGCGCTACCTGATGGAGATTCTGCCGCGCGAACTGGCGCGCTCGCGGCGCGCCGGCGAGTGCCTGAGCGTGGTGATGCTGGACCTGGATCACCTGAAGGAGATCAACGACACCGCCGGCCACGCGGCGGGCGACTTCATGCTGCAGAAGCTGGCCGGCCTGCTGAACCGCGACACGCGCGGCAGCGACGTGACCTGCCGCTACGGCGGCGACGAGTTCGTAGTGCTCCTGCCCAACACCACCCTGGATGAGGCGCGCCGCTGCACCGAGCGCTGGCGCGCCGCGTTCCAGGACCAGCGCCCCGCGTACAATGGCAGGCCCGTGCATTCCACGCTCTCGCTGGGCATTGCGTGTTTCGCGGAAGGGAAGGAAAGCCCCGACGATGTGCTCGCTGCGGCCGACCGGGCGCTGTACATGGCGAAGGCGGCCGGGCGCAACTGCGTGGCTGTGTGGCGTCCCGGCGATGCGCACACGCCGCCATCCGCCACACACCGCCGCTGACGCTAACCAGCCACATCTGCCATGCCGCGGCGCAGAGCCTGCTTGTTCAACGCCAGCAGCTCCGGACGGCGCGCAGACATGTGCGCATCCAGCGCGCGCTCGACGGCCTCGACAGGCAGCACACCCGTCAGTTGCAGCAGCGCGCCCAGCATCACCATGTTCAACAGGCGCGGGTTGCCCAGTTCCGCCGCCGCTTCGCTGGCGTGAATCGGCACGGCGCGGATGTCCGGGCGCGCGACGGCGTGCGACACCAGCGAGGCGTTATAGATGAGCAGCCCGCCGGGCGCGGTCAGCGCTTCGTACTTTTCCGCGGAGGGGTTGTTGAACGCCATGGCGCACGAGGGATGGCGCACCAGCGGCGAGCCGATTTCCTCGTCGGAAACGACCAGGGTGCAGTTGGCCGTGCCGCCGCGCATCTCCGGCCCGTACGAGGGGAACCAGGTCACGTGCAGGCCGCTGTCCATAGCCGCGTAGGCCAGCAACTGCCCGCAGAACAGCACCCCCTGCCCGCCGAATCCGCTGAAAACTACATCGTGTTGCATAGTCTTGCCCCGCTATCACGACCACGGATGACCCGATGACCCGCGGTGAACAGGCTCATATCCCTTTCAGGCCGCTCTTCGGCGTGACGTTCTTCAGGTCGCCCAGCGGAAACACCGGTACCATGCGCGTCTCGATCCAGCGCAGAGCTTCCACCGGCTTCATATCCCAGTTGGTCGGGCAGGACGACAGCAGTTCCACCATCGAGAAGCCCTGGCCGTTCAACTGCACCTCGAACGCGCGGCGGATGGCTTTCTTCGCCTTGCGGATCTCCGCCGGGCTGTGCAGGCTGCGCCGCGACACGAAGGCGGCGCCTTCCACCTGTGCAATCAGCTCGCTCATGTGCAGCGGCGCGCCCATGGCTTTCACGTCGCGCCCGTACGGCGACGAGGTCGTCTTCATGCCGACCAGGCTGGTGGGCGCCATCTGCCCGCCGGTCATGCCGTACACGGCGTTGTTGATGAAGACCACGGTGATGTTCTCGCCGCGCGCCGCGGCATGGATGATCTCGGCGGTGCCGATGGACGCCAGGTCGCCGTCGCCCTGATAGGCGAAGATGACCTTATCCGGCTGGACGCGCTTCAGGCCGGTCGCCACGGCTGGGGCGCGCCCGTGCGGCGCTATCACGGCGTCGACCTCGAAGTAGTTGTTGGCGAAAACCGAGCAGCCCACCGGCGCGACCAGGACGGTGCGCTCGCGCACGCCCAGTTCGTCCAGCACCTCGGCAATCAGGCGATGCGCGATACCGTGCGTGCAGCCGGGGCAGTAGTGCGTATCGACCGGGCTGAGCGCCTGCGGGCGGTCGGCCACGATCTCTTCGGTCAGTTGTTGTGTGATCATGATATACCCCGAACGCGGTTCAATTCACCGACATCCTGCGGCGCAGCGGTGTGACCGACCCTGCGATCGTCCCGATGATCGGCACGGGTCGCGTCGCTTTGTCCAGGCTCTTGATGGCATCCAGGATTTCGTCCGGCATGGGCACCATGCCGCCCAGCCGCCCCAGGAACTTGACGGGAGCCTGGCCGCCCACGGCCAGCCGCACATCTTCGACCATCTGGCCGGCGTTCATCTCCGCCACCAGGAAGCCGCGCGCTTCGTCGGCCAGTTGCCACAGCCGCCGCTCCGGGAACGGCCACAGCGTGACAGGCCGCAGCAGTCCGGCCTTGATGCCCAGCTTGCGCGCCTGCTTCACGGCAGTCAGCGCAATGCGCCCCGACGTGCCGAAGCCGACCAGAATCAACTCGGCGTCGTCCAGCAGGTATTCGCGGTAGCGCACTTCATTGGCGGCGATGCGGGCCAGCTTGTCCTGCAGGCGCTGGTTGTACACTTCCAGTTCTTCAGCATACAGGCGGAACGGAACGATGCCGTTCTTGGGGCGGCCCGCTGCGCCGGTGAGCGCCCAATCCGGCGCCTGGTTGCGCCGGGGCTGCATGGGCGGCAGTTCCACAGGCTCCATCATCTGTCCGATGACGCCATCCAGCAGGATGGTGACGATGGTGCGGTACTTCTCGGCCAGGTCGAAGGCCAGCGCCACCATATCGACGGCTTCCTGCACGCTGGCCGGCGCCAGCACCAGCGGCTTGAAATCGCCGTGGCCGGCGGACTTTACCATCTGGAAGTAGTCGGCCTGGCTGGGGGCGATGTTGCCCAGGCCCGGCCCGCCGCGCATCACATCCACCAGCACAATCGGCACTTCGGCGGCGGCGATGTAACTCAGGCCTTCCTGCATCAGGCTGACGCCCGGGCTGGACGACGACGACATAGCGCGTCTGCCGGCGCACGCCGCGCCATACACCATGTTGATGGCGGCCAGTTCGCTTTCGGCCTGCACGAAGACGCGCCCCAGTTCGGGCATGCGCCGCGACATGTATTCCAGCAGTTCGGTTTGCGGCGTGATGGGGTAACCGAAGTAGGCGTCCACCCCGGCGCGCACGGCGGCCTCGGCGATCGCCTCGTTCCCTTTCAAGAGTTGTTTTGTCATTCGTCCCTCGGCAGCCTGCGCGGGCAGGCTAAACGGCGACGGGTACGGCGCGCAGGGGTGTCTCGCGGTACACGCGGATGGCGGCATCCGGGCAGATCACCGCGCAGGCGGCGCAGCCGGTGCAATCGCCGCTATCCGTCCACCGGGCGGGTAAATAACCTTTGGCATTGAAGGTTTCGGCCATGTGGATGGCATGGTGTGGACACACACTTGCGCAGAGTTCGCACCCCTTGCATCTTTCAGCGTCGATTACGATGCGGCCTTTCAAGGTCATACGTCACCCCCTCTCGCAAGATACTGTTGGCGAATCCGCCACTGACCACGTCATGCCCGCGAATGCGGGCATCCAGAGGCCGCGGTAAGCAATAGATTCCCGCTTCCGCGGGAATGACGATA
>JAKALH010000207.1 GCA_021813225.1 Chloroflexota bacterium | reverse complement strand
GATACTTACCTTGCAGCACAGCACCTGGCACGGTGAGATACAGGAACCATCATGAAGGATATCAAGTTTGGAACTGATGGCTGGCGCGGCCGTATGGCAGAAGACTTTACCTTCGCCAATGTACGTAGATGCACCGAAGGGTATGCGCGATATATGGAGGCGCTGGGTGCAAGGAACTTCTCGATCGTGGTTGGTCACGATATCCGTTTTCAGTCTGAAGATTTTGCAGCAGCGGCAGCCGAAGTCCTGGCAGCACATGGCATCAAGGTATGGTTGACGCAGTCAGCCACGCCGACGCCGGTCATCGCGTACGCCGTGCCAGTTCATGCCGCCATGGGCGCCATCAACATTACGGCCAGCCATAATCCGCCGTACGATAACGGTTTCAAAGTGCGCGACGCCAATGGCGGGGCCATCGACCCTGAAGGATTAAAGCAGATCGAGTCGCTGATCCCGCCTGATGACGATGTGGAAACACTGAGCTACGACAAGGCCGTCAACGCTGGTTTGATAGCGAAGTTTGATCCGGCACCCGAATACCTCGCCAACCTGGCAAAGCTGGTCAATATCGCTCCAATCCGCAAAGCGGGCCTCAAAATCGTTTACGACGCCATGTGGGGTAATGGCGCAGGTTGGCTCACCCGCATACTCGGCGGAGATCGCACTGAGATTGTCGAAGTGCATCATGGGCGCAATCCCATCTTCCCCGAAATGCTTCGTCCAGAGCCGATCCCACCCAATGTGGATGCGGGCCTGCGTCAGATCGTCCAGACTGCTTCTTCGTGCGGTTGCATCACTGACGGCGACGCGGACCGCTGCGGGTTCGGTGATGAACATGGAGCTTTCATCGACCAGTTGCGCGTCTACGCACTGATTGCGTTCTACCTGCTTGAGGTTCGCGGACAGCGCGGCCCGATTGTCAAAACGCTCAGTACAACATCGATGCTTGAAAAGCTGGGCAAGCTTTACAACGTGCCCGTATACGAAACCGGTGTCGGCTTTAAATACATCGCGCCCAAGATGGTCGAAACAGATGCGATGATTGGGGGCGAGGAAAGCGGCGGGTATGCATTCAGGGGCAACGTGCCCGAACGCGATGGACTCCTCGCCAACCTGTACATGCTGGACTTCATGATCCAGACCGGCAAAACGCCTTCGCAGCTTGTCGACCTGTTGTTCAGTAAGGTTGGCCCGCACTATTATGATCGTATCGATACGCGCTGCACCCGTGAGCAGCGCGACCAGGTGCGTGCGGTGCTGAATGCCGCACGACCTCACTTACTGGCCGGTATGCGGGTCGTCGGGAAGAACAGCACAGACGGCTATAAGTTCATGCTGGATGATGGTGGCTGGCTGTTGATCAGGCTCAGCGGCACTGAACCAATCGTCCGCGTCTACACGGAGACAACGAGGCAGGAACTCGTGCAACCACTCCTGCAGGCCGGTCTCGCGCTGGCAGGGTTGTGATTGCGCAGACTCGGAATCATGTTGTTTGACACGCACTGCCATCTCGATGTCACGGCATTTGATGGCGACCGCGATGAGGTCTATGCCAGGGCGCGGAAAGCCGGTGTCACGCGCTTCTTGAATCCCGCATTCAATCTTGAGAGCAGCTTACGCGCAATCAGCCTGGCAGATACACATACTGACGTCTATGCTGCCGTCGGTATACATCCGAATGATCTCGGTGATTTCTCTACTGAAACACTCGCTGTGCTTAAGGAACTCACAGCAAAACCGAAAGTCGCAGCGATTGGCGAAATCGGCCTGGATTATTACTGGAACACCTTCTCTCACGGACAGCAACAGCAAGCCTTCCGCATGCAATTGGAGCTTGCTGCACAACAGCGTCTGCCCGTAATCATTCATTGCCGCGACGCCTGTCCCGACACGCTGAACATGCTGGCAGAATATGCACACGGTTTGAAAATCCTGCTCCACTCGTTTGCCGGCAATTCCCGCGACATGCAGCGTACGCTGAGCATGGGATGTTATTTTGGAATTGGCGGGCCGATAACCTTTAAGAACGCCGGGGCGCTGCGCGATAATGTCAGCACCCTGCCGCTGAATCGCATCGTATTGGAGACGGATTCGCCGTATCTGGCTCCCCACCCCCACCGCGGCAAGCGCAACGAGCCAGGCTGGCTGCCACTCATCGCAGAGCGTGTCGCGGCTTTGCACGGATTGGAGCTTGAGCAACTTGCAGTGATTACGACAGCAACTGCCAGCGCCTTTTTCGGGTTAACATAGGCATCGAAACAGCACATAGAATAAGGACATCGTCATGGCAACCAGTGCAGTGATTGCGGCACGTAATATCCAAGGCAGTAAAACAGGAACAATGGACTGGACAATCGAGATGGGAAAACAGACTGCGACGACTTCTGTAAATCGCGCCGCAGAGTTAGTAAAACCCGAGCTGGAGCAGGTGGAAAGCACACTGCTTAATCTGCCTGATATTCAACCGCACGAATTACGACTGGCTGTTGAGGCCATCGTCAGCAGCGGCGGGAAGCGTATCCGTCCGACAATATCGCTGCTGATCGCATCCATGTTCGGGCGGCCTGATCAACGCGCCATCAGTCTGGCCAGTGCAGTGGAGATGCTGCATACGGCGACACTGGTTCATGATGATCTCATTGACGGTTCATTAATGCGGCGAGGCGCTTCGACGCTGAATGCAGTCTGGACGCCGGCAGCCACTGTCTTGACGGGCGACTTCCTGTTCGCCGTTGCGGCGGGTATGGCTGCCCGCACCGACAGCCTGCGGGTCATGCGTATTTTCTCGGAAACACTTGAGGTTATCGTAGCCGGGGAATTGCGCCAGCAGTTCACCGACTGGGCCAAGCGCAGCACGCGCGACGATTACTACGAGCGTATCTACGCCAAGACAGCTTCGATGCTTGTTCTGGCGGCCAGTGCTGCCGGTGTCGTCTGTGACGGTTCTGAAGAGCAAATCAACGCCTTGACTGCCTTCGGCCGAGACTTCGGACTTGCTTTTCAGATTATCGACGACGTCCTTGACTTTACCGGCGATCAGGCAAACGTCGGCAAGCCCGTCGGCAGCGATCTGCGGAACGGGTTGATAACCTTGCCGACAATTTGCTTCATCGAATCACGTGCAATTGATGCCGATATCGAATGCGCGCTGAAAGGCGAATGCGAACCTGAAACGTATACCAGACTTGTCGCGCGTATCCGTGAATCGGATGCAATAGAGTGCGCGCTGCATGAAGCAGCCGACTTGATAGACAGTGCCAAGCAATCCCTGTGGCTGTTTCAAGATTCGCCTTACCGACAGGCCCTGTTCGAGCTATCCGATTACACAATCGCGCGGAATAAATAAGCAGGGTGTCTCCCGAGCCGAGAGGTGCTGCGTTCAGTCCCCTGGTCTATGCTTGTCGTTATCATCGTCTCGTGGAATGTACGTGACCTGCTGCGGGGCTGTCTGAAATCGCTGCGCGAGAGTACCCTCACGGCGCACGGAATGCGCATTATCGTCGTTGATAATGCGTCGAGTGACAGAAGCGTGGACATGTTGCGCAACGAGTTCCCGGATGCGCTTCTTGTGGCGAACACGGCCAACCGGGGATTTACCGGCGGCAATAACGATGGCCTGCAAGCCGCCGAGGCATTGTTCAACGGCTACGACCCGCAATCGTCGTACGTGCTGTTGCTGAACCCGGACACGAAAGTACTACCCGGTGCGCTGGAAGCGATGATCGCGTATGCGGATCAGCATCCGGATATCGGCCTGCTTGGGCCGCAATTGTTATATGCCGATGGTACGGTTCAATCTTCACGGCGGCGTTTTATCGATCTTCCCACAGCTATCTTTGAGAGTACCTGGCTGCAACCCTATGCGCCGCGTCACTTGCTGGACCGATACTATATGCGTGAATGCCGGGATGACATGGTCTGCGATGTCGACTGGGTCTATGGCGCCGCGATGCTGGTCAGGCGCAGCACCTACCTGCAGTGCGGTGGACTCGACGAAGTGAACTTCTTCATGTACTCCGAAGAGATGGACTGGTGTAAACGCATCAAGGCTGCGCCGCTTCCGACCGACATGACGCCATCATCAACGACCAAAACCTGGCGAGTGGTGTATCTGCCCGCAGCACACATCGTGCATTATGAAGCACGCAGCAGCACACAGGTGTCCGCTCAGCGTGATATCTATTTCAACACCAGTAAAGTACGATACTTTCGGAAACACCACGGCGCAGCAAAGGCAGCGCTGCTGCGTTTATTGCTGCTGACCATGTTTACTCAGCAATTGTCACTAGAAGCACTGAAGTGGCTCGCCGGGCACAAACGCCCGTTGCGGCAGGCGCGTATCCGCGCCTATATCTCGGTGCTGCGGTCCGGTCTCCGATGAACACACGCACGCTGCCAACGATGCAGCACGAGTGGAACCTCGCGCAGGGGGGGCATCGCTATATTGCCGGCATTGATGAAGCCGGCCGCGGTGCCTGGGCCGGACCGGTTGTCGCGGCTGCCGTAATCCTTCCCATCAGCCAGAGCACGATCGTGTCGCTCCGGGGCGTGAATGACTCAAAGAAGCTGTCCAGCCGCCAGCGTGATGAGATGAAACCCGTGATTCAACAGACCGCCGTAGCCTGCGGCATTGGAAGCGCTGCGCAAGACGAGATAGACAGGCTGGGCATAATGGCCGCCACCCGCCTTGCCATGCAGCGTGCCGTGGAAGGACTGAGCACATCTCCTGATGCGCTGATCATTGATGCCGTGCGCCTGCCTGCGCTGGCGCTGCCCCAGGATGTTTTTTATTACGCGGATGCTGTCAGCTTATCGGTTGCTGCAGCTTCGATCATCGCCAAAACATGGCGTGATGAAGTGATGAGACAACTGGACAGCGTGTTGCCAGGGTACGGATTCGCAGCACACAAGGGCTACGGCACGCGGTCACACCAGGCAGCCTTGCATCAACATGGTGTGACGTGGGCGCATCGGCGGTCTTATGCACCCATCAGGCGGCTATGCGATTCATGACGTGGCGGAGTGCTGCAGCGGGTTTACGCGCCACTCCAAACAGATAGGCGCCGGTATCCCCCAGCGGTTCGTTATATATCGGTTTCAGGGTGGTATACAGAAAGCGCAGAAATGGGTTGGCATATCCCGGCAATAACACCCAACGGTTGAACAGTTTTTTTGAAACCAAGTTGGGCAAACCGAAATAGTGCCCCAGTTCCAGTGCCCGTAAGGCATGTGGAGAGAAGTAATACCAGATTCTCTCAACTGTCAATCCGGCATTTACAAGTCGCGAGCGCCACACAGCCGGGCTGTCGCAATGCTGATGCCGCGAGATGCGGTTGAACCAGTGGCGGTATCTGTCGCCCAGTATCCTGGCCCCTAGCAGCCAGTCGGTAAAGTGATCCGACGGTGAGCAGAACAGCAGATATCCGCCAGGTTTTAAAACACGGGCTACTTCGTTGATCACTGGATCGAGGTCCGGAATATGCTCCAGGACTGAATTACTTACGACGGTCTGAAAAGATGCATCTGCAAATGGCATCTGCCCGCCCTGCGCCAGCGCCAGGAGATGATGGTGGTGTACGGCCTTTGCCTCAAGTGTCGGTCCCCACCAGGGATCAATCCCTGCATCGAGCGGCTCCGAGAAGGTTTGTCTGGCGAAGCTGCCATCGCCCGAACCCAGGTCGAGCACCGGCGCCAGCACCGGCAAGTCCTCGTAGAATCGCGACTCTACAGCCCGCAGTAGTGCCCTGGAATACGGCAACTCGGTC
>JAKALH010000206.1 GCA_021813225.1 Chloroflexota bacterium | reverse complement strand
GCCTGTCGATCGATTGCCAGATGCACCTGCCGCGCCGGGGGCATATCGAAGATCAGTGTGAAATAGCCGGGCCCATCCGTCGCGGCCGGCAGTACCGCGGGCGCCGCCAGCGCTTGACCGCCGGCGTTCTGCACCGTCACCGTAAGCGGGTGTGCGCCTGATTGCCAGTGCGTCAACAGCCTGAGCTTGTCAGCGATGCCTGTATCGTAGTCGATGCCTGTCAGCCACGCCCCATCAGACAGCCCCACAGACAATGGATGCATACTGACAGCAGGCGTACTCGACAGCGCGATGCGCACTTCACTAACCGGCGTGAAATCCACACCTGCGCCGTCTTTCAATTCGACGAGACCAGCGGCGCCGGCGCGATACGCGCCCACCAGCACACGGTAATTGCCAGGCTGTAAGTCAAGCGGAATACCCAGGCTCAGGCGAACAGTCCGTTGCGCGCCAACCGGCTGACCGGGGTCCAGCCGCACATCGGCGTTGGCAGCCAGTCTGCCATCATTGCGCATGACACGGACGGTCAGGGACTCGCCGTCTTGCACAGGTCGCAGCGCTGTCCACGCCAGCACAATGGGAGCCGACTGGCCGGCCTGTGCGGTCTTCTTCGTAACAGTCACGCCCAGCACAGCGATGCGTTGATCGAATACCGCCAGAGCGTTAACGGCGCTGGTGTGGCGCTGCGCTGATCCAGAATCGATTACCCACAGCGCGAGATTGCCAACAGGGGTAGCGACTAGACCGCGTGTCTGGTAAGGTACGGCAAAGACGCTCGTTACATAGGTGGGCGCTGCCTGGGCAGATGCAGCCGCCTGCTCTGCGAATGTATCCGCGTAGGGCTGTGCGCCGCGCGGATACACGTATTCGACTTTCACATCGCGCCGCAGACCCTCGATATCCTGCAGCGCCCACATAGGTGTCGCCTGATGCCATTGCGCCAGAATCACACTGCCAGGTGCTGCCGCATTGAGTGCGCCGGCAGCGTGCGTTCTGGTGCTGCGGTCTTGCCTGAGCTGGTCAAAGCTTGATAACCTCCCTGCTGCATCAGCTATAACCATATAGCCGCCCAGCAACAGCAGCAATGTCGCCATTGCAGCCGGCAGAATCCTCCGCAACGCCATAAGCCTGGCGTTATCAGGCAGATGCTTTACGAGCGATGCTGCCACAGCCGCCAGTTCTGCAAGGCCCGCCCCGAACAGGATGCCCATCATGACCCAGACTGGAATCGCATATTCCACGGTCTGCGGCGCGCGATAGGTGATGGTAATGAACCCATGAATGGCGATGGCTGTCAGCAGAACGGCAACAAAAACCTGCCGCTTCCACAACAGCAGTGCCAGGCCGGCCAAAGTCGCTATCAGCACGGCGGCGCTGAACTCAAACAGGAGCAGTGTCGGGACAACTGCCAGGCGATCAGACAGAAACTGCGGCGCGGCAAATGCCAGCATATCGCCTGCGAAACCGCGCGCGAAGATGTGATACAGCAATCCACTCAGTGTCGTCAGATTGCCTGGTGCGAAGCGGGCGCCCGCGGCATCACGCAGCGGTAGATACAGCCAGACCAGTTGTGTCGCTATCAATGCCAGCAGCGCCCCAATCAGCATTCCGGCGCTCAACCGGGCCCGAACAAAAAGGGCCAGTAAAAAGACTGATAACACGGCAGATGTAAATACCAGCGAGACGTGATGCCCCACCCCCAGACCGGATGCGACAGCAAAGATGATCAGGTACCGGCGTACAGTCGCCAGATCGCGCGGTTGGGTTCGTATAGCTGCATACACTTGCACGGCGGCAAATACCATCAATGCGGTAAAGAAAGCCGTCAGGCTGCGCACGTTCGTCGTAGTGGCCTGGGACCAGAATGTCGTGCTGGTTCCCAGGGCGACGGCCGCGATGATGCCAGCGGCTACGGGTGCCCAGCTGCAATCGGCGGCGGAATTCGCTTTCCGGCCCCGCTCACCGGATGCAACGAGAAGCTGCACGGTTACGCTGACAAGAACGAGCGTGGCAGCCGCAGCCAGCGCAGACAGAAACGATATCCGCGCGTAAGGTGAACCGACCGGAATCCGCGAGACCAGCCAGCCCAGCATTGTGTACAGCGGATAACCGGGCGGGTGCGGGATGCCGAGTGTCAACGCAGCGATCTGGAATTCGCCGCTGTCAGCCGGTTGCACATCGGGATTCAGTGTGTGAAGATACAGCGCCAGCGCGGCTGCGAACAACATCAGTTGCAAAGCGGCGTTCACCCAACGCATATGGCGCATGACTGTGTTATACCCGTTTCCTGTAAACCAGTCGTTCAGAGTGTGCGCTCAGTCGATGCCGGCGCCAGCCGTTTGAAAACGGCCAGCGTCTCCAGCGCGGTGCGTTGCCACGAGAACTGCGATGCGCGCAGAAGCGCGCGTTGCCTGAGCCGTTCATACAACGCGTCGTCGGTGCATACGGCGATAACAGCGCCTGCCATGCGCCGCGCATCCAGAGGATCGACGAGCATACCGGCGTCGCCGACCACTTCCGGGATGCTGGAGGCGTTGCTGCCAACCACGGGCGTGCCGCTCGCCATCGCCTCCAGCACGGGCAGTCCAAAACCCTCGTAATGTGATGCAAAGAGGAAACAGCGCGCAGCGGCAAACAGGGCAGGCTTATCCGCTTCAGCGACACGCCCGATCAGGCGCACGTCACCGGCGAGTTCCAGCTCGCGTATCATGGCGCCCAGCGTCATCGGCCTGCCGTCAGAGGCAAACGCCCTGGTGCCTTCGTCTCCATTGATCAGCAGTGGAATACCTTCGCCGATTGACGGAGCGCACCAGCCATAGACCTGCAGGAGTGTCTCGATATTCTTCCGCTTTTCAAAACTGCCCAGATAAAGCACAAAAGTCTCCGGCAGGTTGTATCGCTCGTACACACGCTCCAGGTCGCTATCGGACTGTGCAGGCGTGAAACGGGTGTCCGCGGCAAGCGGAATAGCAGCGATGCGACCGATATCGACATGCAGGTACTTTGCAATGTCATTGCGGCTGAACTCGGAATCGGTGAGTATGACGGAGACATTCGCGCTGGCCGCACGTACGAGCGACGTATACAGGCGCTGCGGCAGCCCGCCGCGGTACTCCGGAAGCGCCAGCGGTATCACGTCGTGTATGGTCACCGCGAGAGGAACCCGGCACTGCAGCGGCGGCGCCCAGTACGGGACGAAAGCGATGTCCGCGCGCATTCTCTCCGCGGCACGCGGAAACGCCACCTGCTCAAACCATACTTTCGCCAGATCGTTACGCCGGCCGGGTTCTACCAACTGAATATCCAATGACCTGTCCGCCAGTCGCAGGGCATCGACCAGATGGCGTGTATATTGTCCGCTGCCGGTGTTGGCCTGGCCGTAAAACCAGGCGTTCAATGCAATGCGCATGGCGCCACCGCCTATTTCAGTATGTAGTAGGTGCCTTTCTTCTCGCCGATGCGCATCAGCACCCCTTTCTCAACCATATCCGCCAGATCGGTGCGCAGAGTCTCGGCTGTCACATCCGGGCAGATATTCTGATAATCGCGGTTGGTGATGCGTCCGTGTTCGCGTATGTACTGCAGGGCGCGCGCCTGTCTTTCATTCACTGTAAGGCCCTGCTGTGTTACGACTGGCGAGGTAATGGCAAGGTGGCTGCGTCTCTCGCGATGATTGGACAGTACGACGGTGAAGCCATGCGCTGTGGCATTGAACTTTGGGATGGGGTGCCCCGTGGCCGCCATATCTTCGATCATGCGGTCGATCCCCAGTCCAAGTTCTTCAATGTAACCCCACTGGAACAGCCCCTGCACGATGCGCGGGTTGCGCGAAAAATGTTCCTCGACAATATTGTCGAGCGTGATATACCCCGCCAGCCCACCCGGAGAGTTGATCTCCATGCGATCGGAGAACTTGCGCACTTCGATGCGCCGGCCGCGCAGGCGGTAATCGCGGTGGCACACCGCGTTGACCAGGGCTTCGCGAACGGCATATTCCGGGTACTCCAGCACATCCTGGCGCTCAAGGCCGGTAACGACGGCGCCGACGCGCATCTCCTCCAGAACAACCTGCCATGAGCGTTCGACCACGCGCGCCAGCGGGCCATTGATTTCCTCACGGCGGCCATAACCCATCGCGCCGCCGTCAGCACGCGGATCGACGCCGGGGAACTTGACGAATACTATACCGCTCTGCGGCAGAAATGACTGAGGATTCCGTCCGAACAGCAGGATGCCCGCTACGGTCGGCTGATGGCGATGGTCAATCGCGCCAATGTCATGCAGCAATTGATGGCGGTCTCCAGTAAACCGGCGTCGCATGCGTTCCTCGCGCTTCATGATGTACTCATCGATCACCGCGGGATCGAAGTCATCCATCGTTGCGCCTGCTACAGTCTCCGCCTCGAAGTCGCCCGTCGCCTTGACGGTCGCCAGGTTGCGTATTTCGTCACCGCGCAACGGGCGGTTCTCAGCGCCTGCCCTGACCAGAACGCGACCATCGTCCAGGGCGTGCAGATCGGAACTGCGCGGAACCCGAATCACCAGCGCCGGACCGCCTGTGCTGTCGTCGGCGGATTCCAGGACCGCACGCACCGGCGGGCGGCACAGCTCGGCGGCGGTGCGCAGTGCGCTTTCCACATCCTCGGGTTCAGCGCGGGTCTGCTCTTTGCCGTGTTCATCGAAACCAAGCACGATCGTGCCGCCGTCGCTGTTGGCGAAAGCAACCAGCGTCTCTGCAATGGGCAGCGGATCAAGTTCGGGGATCAGCGCCAGTACCTGCGAAGTGCTGCGTGGATTAGCCATTGCGTTCCTGCCCGGTTAACCTTTCAGATCAATCAGCCGTAACCTTCAGACTGGCGGTGAAACATTCTCGGATTGCGCCACATCCGCCAGCCGCGCGACACTGGCGACCGAATCGCCCTCGCGCAGATTGATCAGGCGCGATCCGCGTGCGCCGCGCCCGCTCTGCGGGATGTCGCTGACGCGCTGGCGCAGAGCGACGCCATTCGCGCTGATAATGGTGATCTGGTCGCTGGTCTGCACCACGCGAGCCGCCATCAGCAGTCCTGTCGTATCCAGCGCGCCGCCGATCGTCCTTACGCCGCCGCCGCCGCGGCCCTTGGCCGAGTACTCATCCAGCAAGGTGCATTTGCCGTAGCCTTTCTCCGTCACAGTCAACAGAAATCCGTCATCCTCGACGACTTCCATTCCGGCGATATAGTCTCCGTCGCGCTTCAGGCGCATTGCGCGTACGCCGGATGCCGTGCGGCCCATGCAACGCACCAGTGTCTCATCGAATCGTAGCGCCTGGCCTTGAGCGGTCACGATGATTAGCTCGCCGTCGCCCGCGGTCAGCCGGACGTAGCTCAATTCGTCGTCGCCGGTCAACGTCATGCAGATTAATCCGCTGCTGCGGATGTTGACGAACTGGCTCAAAGCCACGCGCTTGATACGTCCCTTCAACGTGCACATGGCGATGGTGCGCACCGGCGGTCGTGTTGCCGCTGCCATCCCGGAAGGTTGAAGTGATGGTTCGGTCTGGCCTTCCTCAACGCTTTCCTCTACGCCCAGGTCAACATCCTCCTCGACTGACTCGCTCTCCTCGGATGCGCTTTCCTCCGGGGTGCGCGCCGCCTCAGCCATCATTTCCTTCGGGATTGGCAGCGCGGCCGTTATCTGCTCATGCTCCCCTACCGATATCAGGTTCCCGATGTAGGTGCCCTTGGCAGCCCTGTCGCCCTCGGGTATCTGGTAGGCTTTCAATGCGTAAACTTTACCGTTGTTGCTGAAGAAGAGAATCGTATCGTGT
>JAKALH010000205.1 GCA_021813225.1 Chloroflexota bacterium | reverse complement strand
GACAGCTTCATGAAGAGCGATACCGGGGTGTCCAGGTCGATGGGTAATTCGGCGTAGATGGGAACCAGGTTCCCCTGGTTGGCTAATGAGCGCACTTCGTCCAGCGATGGCCGGATGGTGATACGAGCAGCACGAAACATTACGCTTGACTCCGTATGGAAAAATAAAAACATCTCTCGCCTCAAGGGACGAGAGATGTCTGCTCGTGGTGCCACCCTGGTTCGTATCCGCCGACGCCTGCGTAAACAGGCTTCGATGCGAACACGCACTCATACGCGCACAATCATGCGCACTGCAGGATAACGGTCACAGTTCCGGCTCGCCTACTCGCTGCTGAGCAGCTTTCAACTTGCAGCTCCCGAGTCCATTCCGCATCGCTCCACGCACCGGGCTTTCAGCACACGGCCCGGCTCTCTGTTCGTTTCTACAACGCGTACTCGTCTCGATCTTCGCTCTGGCTATTTACTTATGGCCGCTAAGTATAAATGAAGCTGCCGCGATGTCAATAGCTGCGGCCAATCGTTGTCCTTTATTCGACCGTCGTCGACAGCCCGGCTTGCGCACCGCTGTGTCAACCTGGCAGCAGGGTCACATAGAAAAAGTCGCGGTCATAAGGCTGCAGGAACTGAGTGGGCAGCACTGTCATCTGATCCAGCAGTTTCTGCGCGACAACAGGATATTTCCCTTTACCGTTTGCAGGTTGATAGATGGCGAAACGCGTGTAGAAGCCGTTGATGTCCAGTTGCATTCCGTTGTATGCGCCCGACATCAGCAGCGCCCGGCCAAGTGATTCAACCGTCAGGGAATTGCCTGTCGCATAAATCAAAAAACGGCCATCTTTTGTGACACCGATGCCGGATCGCCATGTCGTGTCGAGGTTTTTTACCGTGTAGCCCCACTCTTTGCGATTGCCGTCAGTGACTGAGGGATTGATCGTTCCTGAGTCGACCAGCATGGGGCAATTCTGGCGGATGGCTACGATATGCTGGGTGTCGGTTATCTCGATTCCCCACGCACCCAGATTGATTGCGCCGTTGTCATAGATAACCAGCGACGCAAGCCCGTATTGCGGCGTGATGACGTTGGTCCCATTCAGTTGAACGCCATAGTGGCCGTGTATGGATTTGAAACCGCCATTAAACGCGATCAGCAGGCTGTCTGGCGCCTGATCCAATGTTGGGATAGCGCCTGTCCGCGCTATGGGGCGCGTGCCGGGGGCGGCTACAGGTTCCTGTGTGCCCAGCACGAAATGGAGGTTGACTTTAGATAAATCGATACGGACAACGGCAGCTTGTGCGTATGGCCGCGCAGGATCGGGTTTGACGCTGCCCCGCGCCATGACCGAATGACCGCCCACAACCGGGCCAAAAGCCTGCCAGCCGCCATCGACGTGCGGACTGGCTTCCACAATATCCGGCAATGGCACAGGAGTCGCTGTGGGCGGGGGCGGCAATGCGGTAGGTTGTCGCGGCTCTGCAGTGGCGGTGGCAACCTGGGCTGGCGCCGTGGCCGCAGGGTGTAATGGTGTGCGCGTCTTTATAGGCGGCAAGGTGGCGACCACAGTCGATACGGCGCTGGAGAATGATAGTGCCGGCTTCTGCCCGGTTATCTGATATCGCGTGCTGTTGATAACGTCCTGAATCTGGAAGGAGACGCTCTCCATTTCCGCGACCGCCTGGACGCCAATCACAGAGCGCAGCAGGTCTGCGATCTGTGCGCCTGTTGACGGTGATGCGGCGGGGATGACGACGAGTCCGGCGACAAGAACGAACAATAGAGCAAGGATAATGCCGGCGGTGCGGGTTGCTTTGCGCACGATGACCGGATGCCGCCTGCTCCATGCCGCCAGTGGCGCACCTTTAAACATACAATCCTGGGAAAACTCGGCTTGACGGCATTCGATTGCCGCTTAAGACGATCGATAGATAGCGAGACCCGAAAACTTTACGAAGCGGTATCAGGTAGTCAACACCTGTTATACGCCAGCCGTGAAACAGGCTGGCAGACAATCACTCCGCGGCAGTTAGTGACTAGGCTGGCGCCGGTATGTCATGACCATGAGGTATCGGATAGACCATCATATAAACAATGTCAGGTACAGCGATTTACATACCCGAGTGCCCATTATATCATCGCGGATTCTGCCGGGGCAGGTCAGACTTGCGTTTGTGGCTGTCTCAACGCACTTCGCCCAGATGCCAGTAGTTATCCCCGACCGGGATGTACGCGCCGCTGTTCTGCAGAGCGGCAAAGACATCGAGCGGGGATGCGCGCGTAATCACATTGACCACCGCGTACAGTGTGCGCGCATGTACGTTCCCCTGCGGGCTGAGCTTGGCAATTTCGGGGAAAGCTTCGCGTACGGATTGCGCGACGTCCCGCGGCGCGTTGCCGCGCAGTTCGTCCAGTGCAGTCAGATTGTCGACGAACACGGACATCAACTCGTCGAACTCGCAACTGACTGCGCGCTGGGCTGTTTCAAGCCGCAGATGACCATCGCGGTTGTTGGCAACACGGACCCATTCCCGTTTGGGGCGCCGGCGTTTGTAATCGACCAGCACCACATTATCCGCCGGCCTGCGAGACAGTTGCAGATACGCGCCTGCGACGAGGTCATTCTGTCTATACCAGTCACCCAGCCCATATAAATATGCGCCTGCGTTGACCATCCAGACAACGAATTCCCGGCCGTTCAGCGCGTCGCGAAAAGTGATTGGCGCCCGCGGTTTGCTGGCTGCAGGCAGGATCCCCGCAACTCGACACGACCATCCCAGTGTCCCTGCTCGCAGGTGGGGGAAGGTGAGGATGACGTCGGCGCTGGGTTTTGGCTCTCCGGCAGCAGCCGCGTCGCGCGTCAGTTCGTCGTCGAGTTCTACTGCCAGCGCCCGCAATTCGTCGCCGATCGATTCCTGACCCTGATAGTGTGCGGGCTGCAAGGTGCGCGGCATCGCGCGGACTTCAGGCGGTTCGAGCCGGCGCAGGAACCAGGACGAAACGCCGTCGTCCAGGCTGACGTCGTCAAAGCGTTCATCGCGCGCCAGTGCGTTGTTCAAAGAGATTTCCTGAAGACTGCCCGCAATCTCAGGCGGAAGCCCCAGCTCCTGCAGAATCGTGTGCGTCGGCAATGGGCCGCCGCCCGCCATGTCCAGTACCGCCTCGGACAGGTTCAGGTGGCCGACATTGACTTCCGCCATCATGGCGCGCAGGAACCACTCACCGCTGATGCGCAGAAACTCGCTGTCTGCCGCAAGCCCGGCATCGATGGCCGCGCCGATGCGTTCGCCATGCTGCTCCAGCAGCTCCTGCAGTGTTGACTGGATCGTGTCGTCGCCCAGGACAGCCAGCACATTGTCGTCGTTCAGGCGATGGGGCCAGGCATAGTTCGCAGCAAATTCCCGTTGCTTGCCGTTAGCCAGTTCCACGGTGATAACGTCGAATGGCTCAATATCGGGATTGCGCCCGGCACGCTGGCTGACGACCTTGCCCGCAGTCAGTTTCAATGCAGGAAAGACCAGTTCTTCGCCGATGGTGTATTTCTTCTTCGGCTGATAGATAGTCCGGCTTTCCAGTTCGCGGCGCAACTCGCTGGCTTCGATATCGATGCGGTGCTGGATCACTGCCAGCGCGAGCTCGCTCAATGGCTTTGGTATGCCAGCTTCCAGCAGATAGTTGGAAAGAAATTCGGCATCGGCCCGAGTGAACTTGTATGTCGTCCAGTATTCGCGTGTCTGCGTTTGCCTGTGAATCACAAGATTGAGAACCTGTTGCAAAAGATGTGAGCCTGAAGATTATACCAACTGCGCGCAGTCACACCGAATCACACCAGTAAGTGTTTCTTCGCTGTGTCCAGCGTGACGACGCCAATCAGGCGGGCATGCGCGCGCGCCAGCATCTCCTTGGCCTGTTGCGCATGGGCGCGACGCGTCCTGCCGATATAAACCACCAGAAGCACCCCATCCGTCCTGGATGCCAGTATGGCCGTGTCGCTGACATCCAGCATGGGTGCGGCACTGTAGAATACGGCATCGGCCATGCCGTTCAGTTGGGTGATCAGCTCGACCATCCGATTGGAGCTTAACAGATCCAGCGGCGCGGAATGCGCGGAGCCGCTGGTCAGCACCGACAGGTTGCGCACACCGGTCGACAGGAGCGGTATCGGGCTGCCCGGATCTTCATCCGAGAGTATGTCACCCAGCCCGCGCTCGTTCTCCACATCGAAATACTCGTGCAAGGCCGGATGGCGCAGATCGGCATCAACCGCGATGACCTTTTTGCCTGTCTGTGCCGTCACCACGGCCAGGTTCGCCAACACGGCCGTTCTTTCCTCGTCGGCGACAGCGGATGTGATAACCACGGACTTCGCCGGAGTATCGAGTCCGGCGAAATACAGGTTAGTTCGTAATGAGCGGTACGCTTCGGCGTCCGCAGACTGAGGTTCGTTTAGCGTGATCAGGTTCATAGGTTCTGTTTTCCCACCTGCCGGCAGCGGGGGCTACTTCGTTCCATGATGCGGTATCGTACCAACCACCGGTAAACCCAGCTTCCGTTCGATATCCGAATGTTTACGCAGCATATCGGCCTGGCTCCACTCCAGCACGATGACAATCAACAGACCGACCAGAGCACCCAGGATGCCTCCGCCAATCACGTTGACACTGGTGCGCGGATAATCCTGGTGGTAAACCGGTTCGTCGCCCAGTACCGCATCGACGCGGTCCTGGCGTTGCTGTTTGGCATTTTCGGTATTGCGCCAGTCGGCGAATATCACCGCCCATTGCTTGGCAATGCGGTTGGCAACTTCACCGTCGTAGTCGCTGACCTCAATGCGTACGGCGAATGTGGCTTCATCGCTGGCAACCTTGGTGCTGTTGAAAATGCGGTCTGGCGAATAGTCCAGCTTCAGGTTCTGCCCGACGACTGCGGCATTACGTTTATTGAAGATGATGCCGATGTATGAGTTCAGGAGCTGCTTGGCCGATTGTGTCAAACCAAAATCGGTGCGGGCCGGCTGGATGAACAGTTCCATCGTCGATTTGTAGATGGGCGTCTGCATCTTGCTGAACACATACGCGCTGATCATTGCTGCCAGCGCTACCAGCACGACGATCCACGCGCGCCTGCGCGCAATCTGCAGATAATCTTGTACTTCCATGGTTTATCCGACCGTCAATAATAGACGTTAACGATGAGACCCGCCCTGCCGGCGCACCGGGATACTGACGATGATGTTCATACCCAGGCGCTCCAGGTCGTGGCGCTCCCGCACATACGGATCGAAAAAATGAGCGAACAAGGCCAACGCCAGGCCGGCCGCCAGCGCCACGATGAAGCGCATCGGCAGGTCAAAGCGGTCGCGCAGCGAGATGGCAGCCGGCACGGCAACCGGCTTATCGAGTTGAACCAGAGGCGCACCCTTTGCCGATGCAATCTGCGGCCAGTACACGGCTCCATGTTCGGTGAATTCCGCGCTGATGGCATTGCCTATCTGGACTGCCTGTGCCGCATCGGGCCAGTTCAGGTATACGACCATGATGCTCTGTTTCTGGTCAGACGAGATAGCGCCCTCAAGCTGCGCCGGTGAAACGATGATGCCTTGCGCATTGACACGGCTGGCGACATTCTGCGCGAAGATACTTGTTCGTGCGACATCGGCAAAGCCGTTTGCCATATATTCCGACGACAGCCAGCTGTAGTACCTGTCGTAGTTGAAGGCAGTTGCCGTCTGTTCAGGCGGCAGGCCCGCGGCATAGCGCAGCGTCACGGTATAGCCTGCGACAGGCGCGCGATACGTGGCCGCCGTCGCGGCCGCAAACACCA
>JAKALH010000204.1 GCA_021813225.1 Chloroflexota bacterium | reverse complement strand
ACGCCTTCGCGGTTCCACCCTTCACCCCGCAACCACGGCATACTCCATCGAGTCGGCCAGCGCCTGCCACGACGCATCGACGATATTCGTCGAACTGCCCACCGTCGTCCAGTCGCGGCTGGCGTTGCGCGTATCGATGGTGACGCGCGTCACGGCGGCGGTGGCTTTTTCGCCGTCCAGGATGCGCACCTTGTAGTCCATCAGGCGCACCTCATCCAGTTGCGGGTAGTGCGGCAGGAGCGCCTTGCGCATCGCCAGGTCCAGCGCGTTCACCGGGCCGTCGCCTTCGGCAGCGGTATGCATCACATCGCCGTTCACGCGCAGCTTGACGTTGGCCTCGGCCAGCAGCCCGCTGCCGCGGCGGTGCTCTACAACCACCATGAAATCGATCAGCTCGAACGGGGCTTTATAGGATGGCTGGGCGCGCCGCAGCATCAATTCAACCGACGCCTCCGCGCCTTCGAAGTAAAAACCTCTGTTCTCCATCTCCTTGATCTTTGCCAGCACGCGCTTGACATCTTCTTTATTGACATCCAGCCCGAATTCAGCCGCCTTATAAGCGATGTTGCCGCGCCCGCTGAGTTCGCTGACCAGCACGCGCTTCTGGTTGCCCACCCGGCGCGGGTCGATGTGCTGATACGACTCTTCCAGCTTCATGATGGCGGCGACATGGATGCCGCCCTTGTGCGCAAAGGCAGCCTGCCCCACATAGGGGGCGCGGATGTTCGGCGCGACATTCGCTGTTTCCGAGACGTAATGCGACAGGTCCGTCAGGCCGTGCAGTTGCGCGTCGCTGAGGCAATCATCATGCAGTTTCAGTTTCAGGTTGGCGACGGCCGTGATCAGGTCGCAATTGCCTACGCGCTCGCCATAGCCGTTCACCGTGCCCTGTACCTGCGTGCAGCCGGCGCGCACCGCGGCCAGTGCATTGGCTACGCCCACTCCCGCATCGTTGTGCGTATGGATGCCGAATGATGCGCCCGGCGCGTGCGCGATCGCGTCCCGCACGATCTCTCCGACCTCCCAGGGCATCGTGCCGCCGTTCGTATCGCACAATACCAGCCAGTCGGCGCCCGCTTCCGCAGCGGCGCGCAACGTCGCCAGCGCATATTCCTTATCCAGCTTATAGCCGTCGAAGAAATGTTCGGCATCGTGGATGACTTCCCTGCCGTTCGCCTTCAGGAAGGTCACCGTATCGCAAATCATCTTCAGGTTTTCTTCCGGCGTGGTCTCCAGCACGTGCGTGACGTGCAGGCGGCTGGTCTTGGCGACCAGGGTGATGACGGGCGTCTGTGCATCGAGCAGCATCTTCACCTGCGGGTCGCCCGCGGCGTGCCCGTGCGCTTTGCGCGTGCTGCCGAAGGCGGACAGGCGCGCCTGTCTGAAATGAATCTCGCGGGCGCGTTCAAAGAACTCGGCATCTTTGGGGTTGCTGCCGGGCCAGCCACCTTCGATGTAGTTCATGCCGAAGTCGTCCAGCCGTTGCGCGATGCGCAGCTTGTCAACGACCGAAAGGTTGATCCCTTCGCCCTGCGTTCCGTCGCGCAGTGTCGTATCGTATAAAACAGTCGCCATGTGGTCCTCCTCCAGGTAACAAAAAAGGCCTTCCGATCACGGAAGGCCTTTGACTTAATATGCCGAATGCGAAGTACTATGACGCGCTCACCCGGCCTGCCGCAACCGACGCCCCGACCCGCCCCTCAATGATCGAGGTGCGAGTCCAAATAATGGCGATCGTCGCGCTGGCGGCTGCCGGTGTCATATGGGGGATAAGTTTACCACGAAGAGATGAGACTGGCGTCCGCGCGATGCTCGATTGGCAATGCTGGTGAGCGGCATCACTGCGCCGCCTGGCGCTCCTGTAAAACCGCGAAGTTGCGCTTGAATTTCTTCGGATCTCTTTTCAGGCTTTCACGTTCCAGGCGCGGCAGGATATTCTCGAAAGCGCGGCTCAAATCATCGATATTGATCTGCCCGGAGCGCAGCATCGCCAGCACATCCTCGTAATCGCCCTCGCGCCCGCGCTCGATCTTACTCAGCGCCGTGCTGTAAAGGTCGAAATGGAAAACGTCCACTTCCCCGAAACGGCCGACGAAACGGGCGCGCTCCTTCCAGCCGGACGGCAGCGGGATAAAGTCGCCCGGCGAGGCCAGTTCGACGTTGATCTGCATCTCGTCCTTCAGCCGGCGGATGACACGGGCAAACTCGCCTTCGTGTTCGTCCGCAACCTCGTAGCTGATGTCGATATCCAGCGATTGCTGGCGCAGGCCTTCGTACACCAGGGTGGTGCCGCCGACCAGGTACAGGCGCGCCGGATAGTGAAACTCGATTCCGAGCTTCACCAGAAAATAGTGCACGCGCAGGCGGTCAATGGGTGGGCGCATCGGCAGTCCGTAGCAGGCAGTGGAAGCTCATTGACGCCCGGTATGAGAGGGATCGGCCGCATGCAGCGGGATGATGTCGCCTGAGGCGCAGGGCTGACTGTCAAGCAGGTCAATCACCTGCTGGTACGACGACCAGTCGTTATACGGGCTGCGCTCGCATAACAGGCGCAGACCCAGTTCGCCGTGCATCTGCTCCGGACCGGGCAGGCCCATTTCGGCAGTGAAGTGCTCCGGGATCAGCTCCGTCTCGCCGAATTGCAGGCGCAGATGGGTCCGCCACAGGCGCTGCAGATACACGGCGGCGACGTACTGTTTGCGCAGCTCATCGCGCGCCGCACCGCTGAGCGTCCGCTCGATATCAACCGCAACGGCGGCTAAGGCGGGCCGCACAAGGAACAACCCGGCCAGCGCGAAACGCAGGCGGGCATCCTCGGCGGCGGCGACGCCGGCAATCAGTTCGGCATCGGTGAGCGATCGTTCGTCGCCGCTGGGCGAAGGTGTCAGATAACATACCCCGCGCGCGTGCAGACCGGCCACCAGGTCGTCGCGGCTGGGAGTCAGGGGTACTCCTGCTGTCTCTTGTCGTATCCTGATCTGCGGTGGCACAGCATCCGATGCCATTCCATTATTTGTCGACATAGCCAATGTCCGGCCAGCTACGATGCGACCGCCTGTCCCGCACTTGAGCGATCAAGGTTCCAACGCGCCGGTCAACTGAATCATAGCGTATCACACCCGCTCAGCGGGACTGCATAACAGCCGCGGCCCGGCGCGCGTGATCCCGGCCTACGCGGCGCGCCGGGCTTCGAATTCTGCGATTTCATTTTCCATGCCCAGCACGTAACCGATCTCATCGACGCCGTTCAACAGGCAGGCTTTTGAGAAACTGTCGATCGGAAATGTCACTTTGCGCCCGTCGGGCAGTGTCAGCGTCTGCCGGCTCAGGTCGACAGTGAGGGCCGTATCGGGGTCTTCGGCCGTCAGGCTGAACAACTGCTGGTGCGTGTCGCGATCGACAATGATGGGCAACAGCCCGTTCTTGAGCGAATTGTTGCGAAAGATATCGGCAAACGACGTGCTGATCACGGCGCGGAAACCGTATCCCGTCAACGCCCATGGCGCATGTTCGCGCGATGAGCCGCAGCCGAAGTTATCGCCCGCCAGCAGAATCTGGCGGCCTTTCATCTCCGCCCGGTTCAGGATGAACTCCGGCCTGGGAGTGCCGTCGGCGTCATAGCGCCAGTCGGAAAACAGATTGTCGCCCAACCCGGCTTTGTCGGTGCCTTTCAGGAAACGCGCCGGGATGATCTGGTCGGTATCGACATTCTCGTTCGCGAGCGGGACGATCCTGCTGTCAAAAGTCGTGTACTTTTCCATTCGTAAGCCTGCTTTTCAGTTGCCGTTCAACCGGCCTGCTAACTAAAGCATCGTGCGCACATCGGCGACAGCGCCGGCGACGGCGGATGCGGCCGCAGTCAGCGGGCTGGCCAGGAACGTGCGCCCGCCCTTGCCCTGCCGGCCTTCGAAGTTGCGGTTGCTGGTGCTGATGGCATACTGCCCCGGCTCCAACTGGTCGCCGTTCATGGCGATGCACATGCTGCAGCCGGCTTCGCGCCATTCACAACCCGCCTCTTTGAAGACGATGTGCAATCCCTCGGCCTCGGCCTGTTTCTTCACCTGCGCCGAGCCGGGCACGACCAATACGCGCACGCGCGGGTTCACCTTGCGCCCCTTCAACAGAGCGGCAGCCTCGCGCAGGTCGCTGATGCGCGAATTGGTGCAACTGCCGATGAACACGACATCGATGGGTTGCCCCAGCAATGGCTGGTTTGGCCGCAGCGCCATATAGTTCAATGCCTTGCTCAACGCATTGCGCTGGCTCACGTCAGCGATCTGCGCCGGGTCGGGCACGCGGCCGGTGACGCTCATGCCCATGCCGGGGTTGGTGCCATAGGTGATCATCGGCGTCAATTCATCCGCATTGAGGGTCAGCGTGCCGTCGTAGTGCGCGCCTTCGTCGGCGGGCAGCCGGCGCCATGCCGCGACGGCCTGATCCCACGCCGCGCCTTTTGGCGCGAACTCGCGTCCCGCAACGTACTGGAACGTGGTGTCGTCCGGTGCAATCATGCCTGCCCTGGCGCCGCCTTCGATGCTCATATTGCACACCGTCATGCGCTCTTCCATATTCAACCGGCGTATGGCCTCGCCTGTGTACTCGAACACGGAGCCGGTGCCTGCGCCGATGCCATACCGCGCAATGATGCCGAGGATGATATCCTTGGCGCCCACCCCTTTGCGCAAACTGCCATCCAGGCGCACCTGCGTGGTCTTCGGCTTGCGCTGCAGCAGGCACTGCGTCGCCAGCACCATCTCGACCTCGCTGGTGCCGATGCCGAAGGCCAGCGCGCCGAACGCGCCATGCGTGCTGGTATGGCTGTCGCCGCAGACGATGGTCATGCCCGGCTGCGTCAGGCCCAGTTCCGGGCCGATGACGTGCACGATGCCCTGCTTCTCGGTGTTCTGATGCAGGCCGTACAGGGTAATGCCGAAATCGGCGGCATTCGTCTCCAGTTGTGCAATCTGTTTTGCTGCCAGCGCGTCGACAATCGGCAGGTCGCGGCTGTGCGTCGGGATGCCATGGTCCATCGTCGCAAAGGTGCGGTCGGGGCGGCGCAGTTTGACGCCGCGCCGGCGCAGGCCGTCGAACGCCTGCGGCGAGGTCACCTCGTGCACCAGGTGCAGATCGATGTACAGGACAGCGGGGCTGTCCGGTTGCTGCGCCACTACGTGCGCGTTCCAGATTTTTTCAAGCAGGGTCTGAGGCATAATCTCCAAACAACTCCTGGGAATACGTGTACGTACTACGAGAGCGGCCTGCGTCCGCCGAACACCGCCAGTTCGTAGTACTTGAAGTAACAATCGACATCTTCGTAACCGATCCCGCGCAGCCAGCCGCACTGCGCCTCCACCGGCGCCAGAATATTCGCGGCTTTATCGGGCCGGTGAAAGAACTGCTGCGCGATCTGCTCGCGCGTCATTGGGCTGTTGCGCGCACGATGGTAGCGCACGAGCGAATCCACAAAGCTCCCCTCGAACAGCGTCGTGCCCAGACTGGATTGAGCGGCCACGTGCTCCAGGTTGATGAACATGCCGCCCGGCGCGAGCAGCCGGTAGATGTCGCGGTATAGACGCTGCTTGCCGTCATCGGGCTGGTGATGGATAGAGTAACCCGATACGATGGCATTGAACGGGGCATACGGCGCCACGGCCTGCGCCCATTCCGGGTCCACATAGTCGCATAAAACGAAGGCCAACTGGTCAGCCTGCTCCGAGAGCCGTTTTCTGGCGGCATCCAGCATGGGTTGTGAGAAATCCAGCAGCACACCGCGGCTGTGCTTGTACTCAGAGAGCAGTGTCGCGCCGAGGATGCCGTCGCCGCAGCCAATA
>JAKALH010000203.1 GCA_021813225.1 Chloroflexota bacterium | reverse complement strand
GACACATCCAGCGCCGAGACCGGCTCGTCGGCCACCACCAGGCGCGGGTTCAGCGAGAGTGTGCGCGCCAGCCCGATGCGCTGGCGCTGGCCGCCGGAAAACTCGTGCGGGTAGCGCCGCATATAGGCCGGGTCCAGCCCCACCGCGCGCATCAGCTCGGCCACGCGGTCTTCGGCTTCGCGCCCGCGCGCCACGTGGTGAATCTCCAGCGGCTCGCTGATGAGGTCTTTGACGGTCAGGCGCGGATTCAGCGAGCTGAAAGGGTCCTGGAAAATCATGCGCATCTCGCGGCGCAGGGGTTTCATTTTAGACTGGCTGATGCGGGCGATGTCCACCCACTCGCCGCTTTTACTGCGGAAACGGATTTCCCCGGCCGTGGGGTCGTACAGGCGCAGGATGGTGCGGCCCACGGTGGTCTTCCCGCAGCCGCTCTCGCCCACCAGCCCCAGCACTTCGCGCTCGCGCAGCTTCAGGCTCACGCCGTCCACCGCCTTCACGTAGCCCACCAGACGCTGCATGAAACCGCGCCGCAGCGGGAAGTGCATCTTCAAGTCCCTGACTTCCAGGAGCGTTTGATCGGCATGCTCATCCATAAAGTCGTTTACTTCTCCACGGGAATCGTTGCTTCCGCCATCGTATAGTCGGGATCGTGCCACTCTTTCTGCTGTTCCAGTTGCTGGAAATAACGCCGGTAGATCAGCTTGATCTTGACCGTGGCCGCGCTGCCCGCCGGCAGATTGAAGGTGTAGGTGCTGCTGTCCGTCTTGTAGGGCGCCAGGCGCGTATCCTGCGTGATGGTCACGGGTCGCCAGAAGGACGAAGTGGGCGTCTCGCCGGTCCACTGGTCTTTCAAGATCTTGGCGAAGGCCTTGCCGGGCTGGCCGGCATAGTTGCCCGTCCACGCGGGCAGCGTAGGCCCTTGCTGCAGCGCGACGGTCCTGCCGCTGGCGTCCTGCGCTTCCACCACCAGCATCACCGAGCGCATGGGCGCATCGGTGGGCATGTCGTGGCCGGTCTTGTCGTTGGTGATGCTGACCTGCACCTGCAGGCTGTTGCCGTTGTGCGCGGCGCTGGATTTCATCGTCACGGCGTTCCACAGCAGCGTCTGGTCGGTGCCGCCCAGCATGGTGTGGTCGTGCAGCGTCACATAGTTGCGCGTGATGCCGCCCTTATCGGGGAAGACGAAGTAGTTCGCGCTGGATTTGGGCATGTGGCAGTCCTGGCAGGTCTTGCCGGTCTTGGGGTCGCTCCACGGGCTGTTCAGCCATTCGCCGTACGAATTGTAGATCAGCGTCCCGCCGGTGACGGTGTTCATGCCCACCACGCCGCCCAACACGCCATAGTGGCAGGGCGCGCAGAACGCGCTCTGCGTCTCTAGCGACGAGTAGGCCACATGGCGCGCCACGTCGGTCACCGTGCCGAAGAACAACTGGTCGTTGCCCGATGGCCGATACAGCTTGGTCGACAGGATGCCCGGCATGTCGGGATACGGCAGGTTGGTGTGCGGGTTCAGGATGACCTGGCCGATCTTGTGGCAGAACTCGCAGGAGATGCCGTCCGTGCCGGCGCCTAGCAGCCCTACCGGGCTGATGCCCTGGATGTCCAGGCCGGTCGATGCGGCGTGCTGAGCGGTGTAGCTGGTGTGGCAGCCTGCCCACGCGCAGTTCTGCTGCGTCGGCGTGTTCGATGCGACCGGCGTGTGGCAGGTCGCGCAGTTGCCGGCGCGGTTGGGATAGTCCAGTTGGAAGCCCGGCCCGTAGTACGGCTGCGACGGGTCAGGCGGCAGGGCCGTGTTGTTGGTCTCCAACTGCGTCAACTGTCCCTGGTTGCCGTGCACGTCCGTGCCGGTGTACATCTGGATGAAGTGGTAGTTGTTGGCCGAGTTGCCGTGCGCGTCCTTCTTCCACTCTTTGTATTCGCGGTGGCAGATGCTGCAACTCGCCGAGCCTGATTTGCCCTCGAAGGTGAACCAGGTGTACTGGTTGTTGTCGGTGGTGTACAGCGGATTGAGCTTGATGACGACGCCGCTGCCGCCGTTCTGCCAGATGGGCTTCTGCGGGTCCAGGTTCACCCAGCCGACGAAGTGCCCCTGCGCCCACGCCGTCATCGTCACGACCTTGTTGACGCCCAGCCCCTCCCCGTGCATGGTGAAGCTGCCGTCCGGGGCGGATTTCGTCTGATTGGGCGTGCCCTGCACCTGCACCACCGCGCCCGCGATTGGTCCTTTGTCGTCGGCGACGGTGCCGCTGATGGTGATGGGCACCAGCGCCGCAGACTGCGCCGGTGTGCAGGCCGCCAGCAGCGCCAGGCCGCCCAGCAGCGCAATCGCGCCGCAGAAAAGCAGCGGCAGATTCCAGCGCCTGCGCCCGGTAAATCGATGGAATGCTTTCATGATCTCTCACTCACCTGGCGGCGTACGGATCAGCGGCGTCGCGCAGGCCATCGCCCATGAAGTTGAAGCCCAGCACCGCGATGATGATGAACGCTACCGGCGTCATGATCCAGACTTGCTGCCCCAGGGTCTGCAGGTTTTGCGCGTTCTGCATCAGCAGGCCCCAACTGATTAACGGCTCCTGGATGCCGATGCCCAGGAAGCTCAGGAACGATTCGGCGAGGATGACGCCCGGCACCGTCAGCGTCAGGATGACGATGACGTGGCTGAGCGTATTGGGGTACAGGTGCCGGAAGATGATGCGCGCATCAGAAGCGCCCATCTCTTTGGCGGCCATGATGAAGTCCGTCTCGCGCAGCGACAGCACCTTGCTGCGCACTTCGCGCGCCAGCGTGGTCCACGACAGCAGCGCGAAGATGATGGACATGATGATGAATACGCTGAACGAGTCGGCGGTCTTGGGGATGACGGAAGCCAGCGCCATCCACAGCGGCAACTGCGGGAAGGCGTTGACGAATTCCACGAAGCGCTGCAGGATGTTGTCCACCTGCCCGCCGTAATAGCCGGACACGACGCCCAGCACCGAGCCGGCGGCGATGCTGATGATGGTGCCGAACAGGCTCATGCTCAGCGAAACGCGCCCGGCCTCGCAGGCTTTGCCCCACAGGTCGCGCCCCAGCTTATCGGTGCCCAGCATGTACAGTGTGGCGCCGCCCTCCACGCCGATCAGGTGAAAGTCGCTGGGGAAGATGCCCAGCAGCTTGTACGGCCACGTGTGCACAAAGAACTGCAGGTTATAGGGTTTGGACGTGTCCTCCGCCCAGTACACCGCGAAAGTATTGGGGTCGAGGGTGTTCGTCATTTTGTAGACGAAGGGAATCAGGTGCAGGTTGCCCTGCGCGTCGACGAGGTGCACGGCGTTGGGCGGGATGAAGGCGGCCTGCAGGTTGGCGGTATCGATGGGGTTCGGCGAGAAGAAATCGGCGAAGATGGCCAGCAGCAGCAGCATCATGACCATGAACGCGCCGACGATGGAGACGGTGCTGCGGCGGAAGCGCCGCCACACCAGTTGGAAGTAGCCTTCGTGGCGTTCGTGGTCGGCCAGGAACTGGTGCAGGGACAGGCTGTCTGCGGTCACGTCACTCATGTATACCTCACATCGCACACACCGGCGTTCAACTGTAGCGGATGCGCGGGTCCAGCGCGGCCAGGAACAGGTCGGAGATCAGGTTGCCCAGCACGATCAGCACGCCGTACATGAGCAGGAAATCGCCGGCGATGTAGATATCCTGGTTCACCAGCGACTCGTAAAACAGCGGCCCCATCGTCGGCAGGTTCAGCACGATGGCGGCCTCCAGCTCGCCCTGCATCATGTAGGGCAGCACGGTGCCCTGGTAGGCAATGATGGGGTGCAGGGCGTTCGGAACGGCGTGCCGCAGCATGACGATGCTCTCCCTCAGGCCCTTGGAGCGCGCGGTGGTGACGAACTGCGCGCCCAGCACGTCCAGCAGATTGCCGCGCATGACGCGCAGGTTGCGCGCCACGCCACCCAGCCCGGCAATCACCAGCACCGGCCAGATGTGCCGGAACATATCGACCACGCGCCCCCAGCTCCACGGCGCCATGACATACTGCGGCGAGAAGAACGATACGATGCTGGGCTGCTTGAAGTCGAAGACGAGCACGTACAGGATGACCAGCGCGATGGAGAAACGCGGCACCGACGTGAAGATGAACGCCAGCACCGCCGTGAAGTTATCCCAGAAACCGTACTTGCGCGGGGCGACGAAGATGCCCAGGCCGATGCCCACCACCGTGGAGATCAGGTGGCTGAGCAGCGCCAGCAGCAGCGTCTTGGGCACGCGGTCGGCGATCAGCGCGCCCACATCCTTGCGGTAGGCGAAGGAGTAGCCGAACTCGCCCTTGGTGATCATGCCCTGGATCCACAGGACGAACTGCTCCAGCTTCGGCTTGTCCAGGCCGTATTCCTTGCGCACGATCTGGGCGGCGCGCTCGGCGTCGGCTTCGGTCATGCCGGCTTGCGTCAGCAGGTACGCCTTGTACCGTGTTGCGAAATCGCCCGGCGGCAACTGAATCACAATGAAAGAGACCAGTGCGACGCCCAGCAGCAGCACGATGGCGATCAGCAATCGTCGCAGGATGTAACTAAGCATGCCGCCTCCGCATCCGTAATCGTGTCATTCGCCATACTCCCTTTTACCGGAATCAATTTCATGGTCGGCCCTGCGACCGGAAGCTGCCGGCCGGCGGCGTGCAGCGCCCGGTCCACGGGCCCACCCGCTGCACGCCGCCAGGGGTGGGCCGTTGGCCCGCCCCTGGCGCACTTGTGCGCTTACGACTTGTAAATCGGCAGCGTGTTGGGCCGGTTCTGCGGCAACTGTGCGCCGGTGGGCGTCCACAGTTGATCCAGCAGGATGGCATCTTCCACCCAGGTGTACATGAACGTGGGTGTGCCAACCGGTATGTTCTTGGCGCGCTTCGTCAGGCCCAGTCCGTAGCGGCCGATGAAGACGCCCATGTCATACACATTCTGCGTGTAGATCTTGAGGTATTGCGACATCAGGGCATTGCGCTGAGCGGTATCGTAGGTGTTGCGGTACTTGCTCACGATGTCGATCAGGCTCTGCTCGAAGTTCATCAACTGGCGCGGCTTGTCGCCCTCGCGGTGAGAGTTGAAGCCGGTCCTGGTGATGGGCGCCAAAGCCGCCGGGTTGGTGAACGGCAGGGCGAAGGCCTGGCCGCCGCGGTAGACCTGCATGTCCCAGGTCGCCGAGGTGTTCACGTCGGTGAAGACGGAGCTGGTGATGGTGCGCATGTTGATCTTGATGCCCACCGCGCCCCACAGGTTCACCAGCGCCGAAGCCACGCTCTGCGTCTCGGCGGCGTCCTGCGATGCCAGCAGTTGCAGCACCACCGGTTTGCCCGCCTCCGTGCCGCTGGTCCATTCCAGCACGCCGTCGTTGTTGGTATCCTTCAGGCCCATCTCCGCCAGCAGCGCCTTCGCCGAGGGCGGGTCGTAAGGGTAGTACACCACGGCCTGCTGGTCGAATTCCGGCGAGCCGGGGTACAGGCCGCCGGCGAAACCGCGCAGGAACGGGCCGCGCATGATCGACTGGGCGATGCCGTCGCGGTCGGTGGCGTAGCTCATAGCCTGGCGGAAGCGCAGGTCGCGGAACAACTGGCGCACCGCCCTGTCGCGGTCGTTCTGCGTACCCAGCTCGGCGGCATAGTTGAAGTTCACGCCGTAGCCCAGCAGCTCAGGCCCCCAGTGGATGGAGAACTTGGCGTCGGGCGCCTGCGCCTTGGTCATGGCCTGCACGAACGTGCTGGGGTTTTCCAGGTTCATGTGGTCGCAGTCGCCGGCCATGGTACACAGGTCGCGCCCCACGCCGCTGGGGCCTTTGCGATACTGCACTTCGTCGAAGTACGGGAGCTGCTGGCCGGTCTCGTCCACCTTCCAGTAGTACGGGTTGCGGCGCATGATC
>JAKALH010000202.1 GCA_021813225.1 Chloroflexota bacterium | reverse complement strand
CGCTGCCCTGAATCAGGAAGTACACCAGGAAGATGCCGATTAACGGCGGCACGCCCGCAGCCAGCCCCAGACCCGCCACACACAGCCCCACCAGCGCGATGCCGGCCCCGTAGGCGCGCATGGCATCCATGCGGTCGACGACGGCGGCCAGCACGAACAGCGACAGCAGCGCCGGCAAGCGTCCCAGCGCCACGATGGTGCTGATGTCGGCGTCCAGCAGGCCGTGCGCGTCGCGCGCCAGGTTGGGGAACAACTGGTTGACCGTCAGGTAGTTGAACGGCTCCAGGCACAGCCCCACCAGCGTCAACACGAGGAAACCGCCCGTCGCCAGGCGGCGCCAGTCCGTACGCATGACGCGCAGCAGGCTGACCACCTCGCTCGTCCCGCGTTCCAGATCGCGCGAGACGAAGTGGAACAACGCCGCGCTGAATGCGCACAGGATGCCCAGCGCGATGAAAGCCTGGCTGTAGCTGGCGCCGGCGATGACCTGCCCGCCCGCGATGAGCGTAAGCGCACCGACAATCGCGTTGACCAGTTGGTTGATCACCAGCGCGCGCCCCGGCCGTTCGCGGCCATATTCGGCGATCAACGGCTGCCATGTCACCAGCCCCACAGCCTGCGTGAAACCGGCCAGCGCCATCAGTGCGCGAATGACCAGCGCATCGGTTGTCAGTCCCATGCCGAGGTAGAACAGCGCCCCGGACGCCAGCGACATCGTGACGGTGTTGCGCCGCCCCACGCGCGCCGCGATGTCGGTGCACAGCAGTTGCCATACGATCATGCTGCCGATGAACCACAGCGTCGTTTCCGTCCACTGCTCGTTGGTGTAGCCCAATCGCCTGACCAGGTAGCCATTGACAAAGGTGTACAGGCCGAACCAGGTGGCTATGCCGGCGAATGAGACCGGCAGCGTCGCAAGCAACAGTGTCGTCAGCCGTTTCAATGGTTGTCCTCGTGGGCCATTGTAGCCAATATCAACTTGCGTGTTGCGGCTGTATCCTATAGGCACGGAGGACCGTCATGCAGGCCTACACATCCGGTTTCGCGCCAATCTACAACACCAAATGGGGCGGTTATGCCACGATGCTGGCGCCGCGTATCCGCGCCTGTTACGAAGGGCTTTCCATCGGCGCGGCGAACCGAACGGTGCTGGATGTGGCTTGCGGGAGCGGGCAGTTTGCCCGGCATTTCCTCGAAAACGGCTACCGCGTCATCGCGTTCGATTCCTCGGAAGCCATGCTGCGCGAAGCCGCCGCCAACGTCGCCCCGTACATCCCGGCGGGGCAGGTCCGGCTGTTCCAGGGCGACGCAGCGAACTTCACGATAGAAGAGCGCGTCGGCCTGGCGGTCTCCACTTACGATGCGCTCAACCATCTGGACGATATGGCTGCGCTGAGGAACTGCTTCCGCTGCGTGTATGACGCGACGGTCGCTGACGGCGTGTTCATCTTCGACCTCAACACGCGCGCCGGATTGCGGGGTTGGAATGCCAGCGCCATCGAGGACAGCCCCGAACTGCTGCTCATCAGCCGGGGATGTTTCGACGAGGCCGCCGGGCGGGCGGACATCCAGATCACCGGCTTTGTGCGTACCGCGGCCGGGCTGTACGAACGCTTCGACCAGCAGGCCTACAACACGCTGTTCGACCTGGGCGAGGTGATGGCGGCATTGCGCGACGCCGGCTGGCGCGATGCGTATATGGCCAGCAATATCGATCTGGCGACGCCGCTGGCGCAGCCGGAACAGGAACGGCGCGTGTTCTTCGTTGCGCGCAAACCGCCGCATCAGACCGGGTAGGCGCCAGTCAGTTGCTACAATGGGCGCACTAAAACGGCGTAGAGGAATCGCAATATGCGGACGGATTACGACGAGACACCCTATCCCAGCCTGTCCTATTCCCAGACTCACCCCGACCGCCTCGCGACCATTGCGACGCTGCTGGGGCTGAACCCTGCGCCGGTGACGGCCTGCCATGTGCTGGAACTGGGGTCGGCGGCAGGCGGCAACCTGTTCCCGCTGGCCTATGCGTTGCCGGGCAGCCGGTTCGTCGGCATCGACATCTCAGCCGCGCAGGTCGAGGAAGGGAAGGCGCTGCTGGACCGGCTGGGGCTGCGCAACGTGTCGCTGCAGCAGATGAACATCCTGGACATCACGCCCGCGTTCGGGCAGTTCGACTACATCATCGCGCATGGGGTGTATTCGTGGGTGCCGCCTGAAGTGCGCGAGAAAGTCATGCAGGTCTGCCGCGATAACCTGGCGCCGGACGGCATCGCCTACGTCAGCTACAACAGCTACCCCGGCTGGCACATGATGCGCACGATTCGCGACGCCATGCTGTACCGCACACGCGCCGTCAGCGACCCCTCCGAGCGCGCGACTCAGGCGCGCGCGATGCTGGATTTCATGGCCGGGGCGATCCCCGAAAGCAACGCGTTTGGCGCGTTCCTGCAGTCGTATATGCGTTTTCTGCAGGGCGAGTTGAAAGGGGCCAACGCGCGCGGCAATGCGTTCCTGCTGCACGACGAACTGGAAGAGGTCAACGATCCGGTGTACTTCTGGCGGTTCGCGCGGCACGCCGCCGAGCACGGGTTGCAGTATGTGGCCGAGGCGGAGTTCGCCGATGTCTTCCCCAAAGGCTTCAGCGACCAGGTCATGCAGACACTTCAGGGTCTCTCGCACGATATCATCGAACTCGAACAGTATCTGGACTTTCTGCGCAGCCGCATGTTCCGCCAGACGCTGCTGTGCCACGACAACCTGAATGTGCGCCGCACGCTGGGGCTGGACCGGCTGCGCGGGATGTTCGTCGCGTCGCGCGTCAAACCGGCCAGCGAAAACCCCAGCATCGAGACCGTCTCGGTGGAGCAGTTCCGCGCCGCTGACGGCGCGACGCTGTCAACCGATCACCCGGTCAGCAAAGCCGCCCTGCTGCATCTGGCGCAGGTGTGGCCGCGTGCGGTCCCGGTCGGCGACCTGCTGGCGGTGGCGCGCGCCCGCGTCAACGCCGTGCCCGACCGCCTGGACGACGACGCGAACGACCTGCTGGCTAACCTGTTGAAGGCCTACACTTACAGTTCGCAACTGGTGGAGCTGCATACCTTTCAGCCGCCGCTGGCCGGCGAAGCGAGCGAGCGCCCGATTGCCAGCGCCGTCGCCCGTTACGAGGCCCGCCAGGGCGCCATCGTGGCAAACCTGTGGCACGAGCGCGCGCACCTCACGCCGCTCAACCGCCAACTGGTTCAGTTGCTCGACGGCACACGCAACCGGTCGGCGCTGCTGGACAGCCTGGCAGCGCTGGCGCGCGAGGAGAAGATACATCTGAAGGTGGACGGCCAGCCCATCACGGACGAAGCGCGGGTGCGCCAGTTGCTGGAGGGCGAACTGGAACAGAACCTGCAATGGCTGGCGCGCGCCGGCACGCTGGTGGGGTGAACTGGACGCCGGAGACTGTTAAGAATTTTAGATTGGCGATTGACTACAGTCGCTGCCGCGTGTAGCGGAACTCATGCCGTGTGACGGCTTTGCCCCTGCGATCCAGCGTGATGACCAGCAGTTCGTCAGCGCCGCTGCGCCTGTAAACGAACTGCGTGGCGCGGAAACTGCCGCCCGAGTCGCCTCACTAAAATCAGGTTGAAATCGCAATGCGACCGCACGCAGCGCGCGTACGGCAACCCTTGCGAAGGCTCAACCGCCCGTCAGTGCGTCGCCGCAGAGGCTTCGAACATCGGCGCGAGCAGGTTATCCACCGGCACAAAGTCGTCGCTGAGAGTGTACTGCGGGCCGCCCTGCAGCATCTCGGCGACCTTGCTGTCGGGCAGCAGCCACTGGTCGATGTCGCGCACATTGTCGCTGCCGGTGAGCGTGCGCAGCTTCGCGGTGTCGATCGGTTGCGCCGAGGCCAGGATGATGAAGGTGTTGTGATCCACCGCCGCGTAATCCTTGTTGGTGGGAATCAGGTACAGGTTGTTGAAGGTGAGTTTGAGCGTGCGCATGAACGCGATGACGAAATTGAACGGCTTGCCGTCGATCAGATTCAGGATGTAGATGCCGTCGGGGGTCATGTGGCTGCGCAGCATGTCGTTGAACTCGCGGGTGGTCAGGTGATACGGCACCGAGAAATCGTTGAAGGCATCGCCCAGCACCAGGTTATAGCGCTTGTCCGCCGGCAGCGTTTTCAGGTACATGCGCGCGTCTTCGTTATAGGTCATGATGCGGGTGCTGGGAGACAGCCCCAGCATCTGGTAGGCCGTCTGGGTTACGCCCGGGTCGATCTCGGCCACGTCGATGCGGCTGTTCGGGTAGACGGCCTCCAGGTAGCGCGGGAAGGTGTACCCGCCGCCGCCGATGAAGAAGGCGTTCAGCATTGGCTCGCGCTGCGCCAGGTACTCGGTCGTCTCGGCGGCCACCTTCTCATACTGATAAACCAGCTTGCGCGGGTTGTCCAGCGACGAATAGCTGTGCACCAGGCGGTCCAGCGCGAGGATGCGCACGACGCTTTTGTCGTCCAGGGTTTTCTCGGTCACGCGGATGCAGAAGTAATTCGTCTCGCGCAGGCAGGGGCCTTGCAGGATGGGCTGGATCGGCGCAATGAACACCGCTGCCACCAGCACGGCGCTGGCGGTGCCGGTAACCAGGCGGTTGCGTCCGACGGCGCCCAGCAGCAGCCCCAGCACGATCAGGATGATCCCGACGCCCAGCATGATCGCATGCGTGCCGAACCACGAGATCAGGTAGTAGCCGGTGGCGAACGTGCCGAGGATGCTGCCCAGCGCCGACGCCGCGTAGATCTGGCCGACGGTGTTGCCGGCGTGGTTGAGGTCCTGCAGGCTGAGTTTGACCACCAGCGGCGAGATGGTGCCGAGGATGGTGCTGGGAATGAAGAAGATGGTGCCGATATACAGCACCATGCGCGCGACCAGCGGCAGCCCGGGCACGAGGCCCAGGCCCCGCTCGCCGAATACTGTGGCGGTGAGCAGCACGCTCAGGCTGGCCGGGCCGCCCAGCACGAACAGCCCGCCCAGCACCGTGCGCGATGCAAAGCGGTCGGCCAGCTTGCCGCCGATGAAGTTGCCGGCGCTCATGCCTGCCAGGATCACCCCGATGACGCTGGTCCAGGTGTACAGCGATACGCCCACCCAGGGCGCGATGATGCGGCCTGCCACCAGTTCAATCGTCATGACGCAGGCGTTGCTGATAAAGACGATCAGGCTCGGACGCCACAGCCAGTCTTTTTTCATAGGTCGTCCATGCAGGGAGAAAAACGCGGCTGGCGTCGCCGAACCATGGGGATGCGGCATGAAACCTCGCAGAAACCCACTGGCAGCCGGACGGCCAGCGCACACCGGATGCCGGAAGTATATGCGGCCGGTTGCGCGGGTGTCAATCAAGCATTTCGCGTATTCATGCCGCAAACAGGCTCTGCCGGCCGGCGCTTTCACGCCTGAACAGGCCGTTAAAAGTCGGGCCGGGCGGCGGCGGAATGCGCGCGCGCTCTTCGGCGCTGGCGGCGTGGCGGCGCAGCAGTTCCAGGCGCAGGCTCTCCTCGCCCTGGCGCATGGCCCGGCGGTGGTTGGCCGAGAAGAGCGGCGCGGCGTTCGTTAATCCCGCAATCTACGTCCTGCTGTGCAGCATCGCCCGCAGCACCGTCCAGGCGGTGATCCGGCGCGGGATGGGTTGCTCGCCCAGCACGATGCGGATGAGCAGCAGTTTGAGGTCGGCGCGGCGCGCGGCAATCCTGATGAGCAGCGGCAGCACCAGCGGGTTCAGGGCCAGGTTGCGGGCGCGCGCGCAGAACTTGAACAGCGCCAGGTAGCGTTCGCGCAGGGCGCGGTCGTATGCGGCAAACTGCGCGGGCGAGAAGTCCGCGCGCTCGAACATCGCGATCAGGTGCTGCGCGGCGATGTGCCCGGATTCCAGCGCG
>JAKALH010000201.1 GCA_021813225.1 Chloroflexota bacterium | reverse complement strand
CCGGGACGTGTTTCATGAAACACGTCCCGGTGATGCGCTGCTACGTGCACGGCGTCATGCCGCTCAACGTGCTGGGAGCCGACAGCCCCGCAGCGGCCGAACAGCGCCACAAGTATCTGATCAAGCCGGTCAAGCGCGAGCAGCTTTACACGGCCCTGGCGCAGATGGTCGCGCCCGCCGGCGAAGACGCGCCGGTGCGCGCCCTGCGCGTGCTGATCGTAGAAGACGAGGACGATGCCTCGTACCTGCTGGCGCGCATGTTGCGCCTGATGCCCGCCGACCTGCTGCAGGGGTACGCGGGCGTGACGGTGACGCAGGCGCGCAGCGGCGAGCAGGCGCTCGAAATACTGGAACAGGCCGATGCGCCGGGCGCGCCGCCCATCGACGCCGTGCTGCTCGATCTGGTGCTGGGCACGGTCAGCGGCTACACCGTGCTGGCGAAAATGGAGAGCACGCCCGGCCTGGCCGACATCCCCGTGTGCGTGATTACCGGGCAGGTGGCTGGCGGCGACGTGCTTGTGACCCCGCACCTGGTGTTCTCGCGCCAGAACGGCCTGTCGGCGCGCGAGCTGGCCGAGGCGGTGGTGGCGCTTACGCGGATCGCACTGCCTGGCGTTGAAGTCTCTGTGCGATGACCGTTTGCAGCGCGTCCAGCAACTGGGCGGCGCTGTGCGGCCGGGGCAGGATTTGCGCCGCCCCCAGCGCGCGCGCCAGGTCGGGGTTTTGCAGCACCGAGCACACCACCACCGGGATATGGATGGTCTCGCCGTGCGACTTGAGCAGCGCCAGGATTTCCCAGCCGTCGCGGCCGGGCATCATCACGTCGAGCAGGATGCAACTGGGCTGCAGGACTTCGGCCTGCTTCAGGGCGTCCTCGGCGCGCGTCACGGCCACCAGGTCGAACGGCGTGCCGCTGAGGTAGCGCCGCGCCAGTTCGATGGCGTCGGGGCTGTCGTCGATCATCAGCACCTGCTGGCGGCCGCGCACCGGCATGAGCAATTCGTAACCCGCCGCGCCGGGAGCGGCGCTCACTTCGCCTCCGGCTTCGCGTGCCAGGCGCTCCAGCGTGGAGCGGTCGCCCGGCTGCAGCGGCGCCGCCGTCCCAGCGCAAGTGAAGACCAGGCTGATATGGTCGTCCTGCTGGCGGCCGGATATCTGCAGCCTGCTATTCTGCACGTCGTGGATGGTCAGGCTGATGAGCATGATCAGCAGTTGGCGGATGACGATGCGGTTGCTCCACACGACCGGCGCAGGAGCCGGCAGGGTGACGCACACGTCGATGTTCTGCTGCCCCAGCAGCGGGTCGATCAGGCTGAGCACCGCGCGCAGCAAGTCGTCGAGGCGCAGGAATTCGCAGCCGCCGGCGCTGAGCGAATCGCGTCCCGGCGGTGCGGCGGCGCCGTTGCGGGGGGCTGGCACGGCGAATAACAGCATGGCGACGGCGGCGATCCCGCGATCCTGCTCGCGGCGCAACTGGCGCAGGCTGATGTTCATCTCGGCGGCGGCCTCCACCTGGGTCAGCGCACGGATGTAGCGGTATTCCAGCGTGTTGTAGATGCGCCAGGCCAGCGAACCGGACGGCACATCGGATGTGGGCTTGAGCTGGCGAATCAGGCGCTGCAGCGCCGACTGCAGTTCGCGCGCGTCGGCGATCGGCGCGCCGCCCGGCAGCAGGCCGATGCTGCGCTGGAGGAATGCAATGTCATACATGCGTTCCAGCGCGTCGCGCGTCCAGGCGATCTGCTCGGCTTGATTCATAGGAATGGGCATAAAACGGCCACTTTTCGGCCAGCTTGCCGGCTTGCGAGCGCATACACAACCTGATAAGCTCATCCGGGAAGCCGTTGCCGACTTCTATTTTACTCATCCAGAGCGCCCCGGTTTTTATTCAGAAGGAGGAAGTGTAAGATGCAGCACAGAAAAGTGTCCGTGTTCATGCGGCCCGCCTTGCTGGCTGTCGCGGCGAGCATGCTCGTCTCGGCCTGCGGCGCTGCGTCCACGCCGGTCGTGCAGGTGCAGACGGCCGTCGTCAAGGAGACCGTGCAGGTTGTGGTGACGAAGGAAGTGGTGAAGGAGACGCAGAAGGAAGTGGTGGTGACGGCTACACCCGCGCCGGCGCAGCCCGAGGAGAAATTCGACCTGCGCGTGCTGGTTCCGTGCAGCCCGCCCACAGGCGACGCCTACAACATCATGATGGCCGCGTTCTCTGCATCGCACCCCAATGTCACCATCAAGAAGGAATGCACCGGCAGCGGCGACTACGCGCAGGGCATCTACACGATGGCCGCGGCGGGAAACCTGCCTGATGTGTTCCTCGGGGCCGACCTGTTCACCGTTCCCTTCGTGGCAGCCGGCGCGCTGCTGGACATGCGCCCGCTGGCGGAAGCCGAGAAGAACGACGTCTTCAACGACATCTACCCGAACATCCTGAAGTTGGGCCAGGTGCCGGGCAACAACGGGGTGTACATGGTGCCTGCCTCGCTGGACACCGTCGAAGTGTATTACAACGTCGACATGTTCACCAAGGCCGGCGTCGACCTGCCCAAGGACGACTGGACGTGGGATCAGTGGATCGATGCCTGCCAGAAAGTCATGGCCAAGAACCCCGGAACCTACTGCAACAACCAGAGCAGTTGGTGGGCGCACTTCGTGCCGTGGATTCGCGGTTACGGCGGCGACGTATTGAGCAAAGACGGCACCAAGTCCACGCTGAGCACCCCCGAATCGGTGGCCGGCCTGAAAGCCTTCGGCGAGCAGTGGACCAAGTACCACATCGCGGCGCCTCCCGGCGTTGACCTGGGCCCCGATCCGTTCCTGTCGCAGAAGCTGATCACCTGGCATCACATCCCCGGCTTTATGAAGTCCTTCCGCGAGAAGGCCACCTTCAAGTGGGACGTGGTCGCCATGCCCAGCCATCCCAAGGGACAGTTCACCGGCATGGGCACGTACGGCTTCGGCATCGCCAAGACGACCAAGCACCCGCAGGCGGCCTGGGACTTCGTAAAGGCTCTGGCTTCACCGGCCGGCCAGCGCATTGAACTGACCTCCTACATCGGCATCCCGCTGTTGAAGTCGATGGCCAACGATCCGGCGTTCGCCGAATTGAACGCGCCGCCGGCCAACATCAAGGCCTTCGCCAAGGGCAGCGAGATCGGCATCTTCCCGCGCCAGGACTACCCGGCCAAGTGCGGCAGCCTGTACGCCGGTCTGGTCAACCAGACGATGAACGCCATGCTGGAAGCCATCCAGCGCGGCAAGGGCACAGCGCAGGACGAGGCGACCAAGGCGGATGCGATCATCCAGAAATGCCTGGACGAGAACATCAAGAAGTAGACGCAGGTACCTGACATGCGGCGCGCGACGGTTCGTCGCATATCAGGGCGCATTGCGCGATCCACAGGGATGCAGAGCCATGCAGATAAGGGCGCACACCCGTGCGCCCTTACACCATACAATCCATAAGAGTGATATTTCGGGTTCCGCGGGATGAGTCGTATAAGAACCTATCTCGATAGACACTCAGATGTCTGACTTCTCGCAGAAGTCAGACATCTACCGGGATAGGCTCCAAGTAACCTGTAAATACCCTGGACGGACAGCGGAGGTAAAGGATGGTCGTGACCAAGCGCCGCAGCAGGCAGTACTGGATCAATACCCTGCAGGGTTACATCTTCATCGGACCGGTCGTACTGGGATTGATTATCTGGACGTTTGGACCGATGATCGCTTCGCTGGTCATCAGCTTCACCGATTACCCGCTGCTCAAATCGCCCACCTGGGTCGGCCTGCAGAACTACGTCGACATCTTCACGCGCAACGACGAGTTGCGCGTAGTGCAGTCGCTGCAGGTGACGGCCACCTATGCGGTGATGGCGCTGCCGCTGGGCATCATTCTGTCGCTGCTGGCGGCAATCCTGCTGAACCAGAAGCTGCGTGGGATGCCGGTTTTCCGCACAGCGTTTTACCTGCCCACTATCGTCCCCGCCGTGGCGTCGGCGTTCATGTGGGGCTGGCTTCTGCAGCCCGACTTCGGCATCATCAACTCGCTGCTCAAGACGCTGGGGGCGACCAATCCGCCGCGCTGGATGGCCGAGCCCGAATCGGCCCTGCCGACGCTGGTGCTGATCGGCGCGTGGGGCATCGGCGGCAGCATGGTCATCTTCCTGGCCGGCCTGCAGAGCATCCCGGAGGTGCTGTACGAGGCGGCCAAAATCGACGGGGCCAACGACTGGCAGATGTTCTGGCGCATCACCCTGCCGCAGTTGTCGCCCACGATATTCTTCATCCTGGTCACCGGCATGATCGGCGCGCTGCAGTATTTCAGCACCGCCTTTCTGTTAACGGGCGGCACGGGCGGGCCGCTGTTTGCCACCTATTTTTATAACCTGAACTTATACGACAAGGCCTTTAAATGGCTGTTCATGGGGCTGGCATCCGCCATGGCGTGGGTGCTGTTCCTGATCATCTTCGTTCTGACCATGATCACCTTCCGCAGTTCGGATGCGTGGGTGTTCTATGAGGTGAAGCGATGAGCGCCGTATCTGAATCCAGCAGATTGCGCCGGACGACGCAGGCTTCCGCGCAGGAAATCGCCGCGGCGCGGGCGCGCCGCAAGCTGCGCGAGAATTCGCGCAAGACGATCCTGTATGCGGTTCTGATCCTGGGCGCGATCATCTTCATGTGCCCGCTGTACTGGATGCTGATTACCTCCGTCAAGACCAACGCGGAAGCCTACCTGTACCCGCCGACGCTGTGGCCGCAGGCGATCAAGCTGATCAACTATCCCGACGCGTGGAACTACGAAGGCATGCAGTTCATGCGCTGGACGCTGCAGACGATCTTCATCACGGTAACGGTGATGGTGGGTGTGCTGTTCACGTCGTCGATGTGCGCCTATGGGTTTGCGCGCCTGCGCTTCCCCGGGCGCAACTTCTGGTTTATCGCGACGCTGGCATCGACCATGCTGCCGGCGCAGGTCACGCTGATCCCGCTGTACATCGTCTTCTTCAAGATCGGCTGGCTGGACACGTATAACCCGCTGATCATCCCGGCCTGGTTCGGCGGCGGGGCGATCAACATCTTCCTGCTGCGCCAGTTCTTCATGGGGATTCCAGAGGAACTGGAAGACGCCGCGCTGATCGACGGCGCAGGGCGCTTCCGCATCTGGTGGAGCATCTTCATGCCGCTGTCCATCCCCGCGGTGCTCACGGTGGCGATCTTCACCTTCCAGGGTGTGTGGAACGACTTCTACGGCCCGCTGGTGTATATCTCCAGCCAGGACAACTACACGCTGGCGCTGGGCATCAACCTGTTCAAAGGCATCTACGGCGCGCAGACGCAGTACCTGATGGCCGTCTCGACGCTGATGACCATCCCGATGATCGTGCTGTTCTTTGTGGCGCAACGCTATTTTATCCGCGGCATCGTGCTGACCGGCATCAACCGCTAAGCGCATTCATCCCGGGTGACTGCTCGACTTTTATGGAATGAGCGGTTACCGCGACAATATAATAGATCAAGCGAGGCTCACTATGCATCCATGGATTCTGCCTGTGCCGGATTATTATGCCCGGATGAATGAGTACATTCTGCAGGACGGACTGCCCTACAATATCGATTCAATCAAAGCCTGGGATGAGGAGGGCCTCGCCCTGAGCGCGGCCATGGGCGACGCCAACGGGCAATCCGTGCTGGACTGTTCCTGCGGCTGGGGGAAACAGGCGATTGCCCTGGCCAAGCTCGGCTGGGCGGTCACCGCCACCGACGTGTCTGCGACGAGTATGGATTGCGCGCGGCATATTCGGGGCCGGCCATCGAACCGGCGCCGTAGAAGAAATGGGTCAGGTTCATCATGAGCACCGCCAGCGGAAAGACACTGGCTGCCAGCATGCCGGCGCCGCTCAGCAGTATCAGGCTGTAGCCGGCGCGATC
>JAKALH010000200.1 GCA_021813225.1 Chloroflexota bacterium | reverse complement strand
ATCACAAAGAGATCCGTCTGCCGCATGATCTGCGCAAGCTCCGCGCGGCTGGTGAACGCGCCGACGAATATCTGCGCACCGTCAAGTCCGAGCCTGGCGGCGTATTGCAACAGTTCGTCGCGCAATGGGCCGTCGCCATAAACGCGGAACTGTGCATCAGGGTGCACAGCCTTCACGCGCACAATAGCCTCGAGCAGATAGGTCAGCCCTTTCGTCACATACAACCGCGCCAGCGTGGTAACCCTGACGGGCTGGCCCGCGCTTGCAGGCTCAGGCGGCCGGCTCCAGCCCGAATCGGCAGGGTCTTCGACCATGTAATACGCGACTACAACGGGTTGCGTCACGCCGCAGACCTCTTTGAGCGCGCTTGCGCTTTTTTCGGAGACGCCCACGACGATGGTCGCCTTATTGATCGTCGAGTGAAAGTCCTTCCACCAGTCGAACTGCTTGTCGGGCGTCTGATGCTCCTGGTAGACCACGGGCAGCTTGTTGGCGTATGCCCAGTCGATGACGAACAGCAGCGCGCTGGTGTAGCCGTGGATATGCAGCAGGTCGGGACGCCAGCGCAGTTTCCACCATAGCAGCATGAATCGGACGAAAGGCTTGCGTCGATCCGGCCTGACGACCCGCTCCATCCATTGCCCGCGCAGCCAGTTGCGCGCGCTGGTAAAGGACTTACCCCAGGCTTGCCGGCGGGCCAACATCAACCCGACGCTAAGCAGCACGGCTAATGGGAACGAAAGCCAGACAAGGGCGGTGGCGATCTTTTCCTTAGTCGCCCAATCGGCCGTTAACAGCGATATCCAGCGCGGCAACTGCACAACCGTGACCTGCTTCTCGCGCAGTTGCCGCATGTACTGGTTATCAGGCGCAACCCAGAATGTCGACAGAACACTTACATCATGACCCAGGTGCTGGATTCCAATCGCCAGGTTTTTGGCAAATTCCTCCAACCCGCCAAAACTGTTCATATCGCTGATTACCATGGTGACTCTCATAAACACGTTCCTTGTTCCGTATACACGCTGTAAATTCAGAATGCGGGGCGCCAGGCATCCAGCAACATCCGCAGCACACCGCGATTCGCCAGCCAGTCCGGCTTGTACATCACCGCCCGCAACAGGTCCCATCTGTGATCCCGCCAGGTTTCCCGCGTGCCGTTGAACAAGCGCGCCAGCATCACATCGCCGGCCGCGCGTCGCAGTTGCCGAGCGAACCCGCGCTGGTTGTCCGGCGGGTTCGAAATGATACGTCTGAGAAATACACCTGCGTCCTGCGCGCGCGGATCACCAGACCAGCCCATCAGCATATCAACCAGCCGCCTGTACTGGTTCGCCGCCAAAGATGGGTCCAATCGCAGCGCTTCCACCAAATCCGCAGCGCCCTGCCTGCACTCATTGGATAGATAGGCATACGCCGACGCATGCACCAGCCCTGCAGCAATGGCACGGTCACGACAGGCGCGAATAGGCTCGGGCAGGTCCGGTCGGCTGAAGAACTTATCGAACATGGCAAGGATGGCCGTGCGCATGCGTGATGACTGCTGCGTCATCTGGCCCGGGTGGATGCGGTATGCCACAACCGGCTGGTCGATCCATGCCATGCTGCAACCGGCCATCGCCAGCCGCAACCATACGTCCCAGTCCTCGCAGGCGCGCAGATTCTCGTCAAAGCTTCCGACATGTTCAAGCCAGTTCGCCCGCAGCACAATGCCGCTGACGCAGATGGGATTCTCAAGCAGCAGTTCAGGCAGTTTCAATGGCGTCTGTGCCGGTGCGGGCTGGCCGAGAGTATTTCCATCGTCGTCAATGTAAATAAGTTGACCTGCGGCCATACCAATGTCCGGATGGCCGTTCAGGTAGCCGCACATGATCTCCAGCTTGGTGGGCAGGAAGTAATCGTCTGAATCCAGAAAGGTTACCAGTGCCGCCGTGCTTTCCTTCAAACCGCGGTTCCGCGCGGCAGACAGACCGGCGTTGGGCTGCCTGATGATGCGTATTCTCGGGTCAGTAAAACCTGCCAGCACCTGCGGGGTGTTATCGGTAGAGCCGTCATCGACTATGATCAACTCAAACTCGGTCAGGGTCTGATCGAGAACGCTCTGGACTGCGCGCGACACATAACCGGCCTGGTTGTACACCGGAATGATGACGCTGACCAGAGGTGTAACCGTAGATGCCTCAATGTGGCTCATGTCTGCTTCGATTATGTCTGTGCAGGCGAAGACATAGAAGGTTGATATCGTCTTCGATCAATCGTGCGAATAACCTGCGCCGGGCTGCCAGCGGATCCCCAGGCGCTTGAGACGCCAGAACTCGCGCCAGCGCGCCTGAGTCCTTGCGGCCGCCCAGGTCTGGAAAGCGGCTGATAGATATGCCTGCAACATGATGGCGGCTGCGACGGTTGATCGTGGGCCCGAAGTATGGGCGGCTTCTACGCGCCGGCGCCGGAATCAACCCGGTTATGCCTGCCGGCGCCAGGCGTGTGCGAATTGCGTGCGAACAGGGCTTTGACGCCTATTACGACCACGCCGCGGTTCAACAGCCACCCAGGAGCGCGACGCAGTCCCTGCCACAGGTGAACCCTGGCGAGTGCGTACTGGCCCCGGCCCGCCGCGGCAAATGCCTCGCCCATGTGCAGATTCGACGCCAGCCGATCCCGCAATCGCCTGTATTCAAGCGTCGCCGGCAGCAATTCACGGAATACGGCATCGGTGTATTGCAGCGCATTTTCCACCTGCCCCAACGGTGTATATGACTTGACCAGGCCCTCGACCAGGGCCTTATCACTGAACAACGGCGGATAGACTTCGACGGCGCGCCGCAGGCTGTGACGCGCCGCGTCCAGGTCGCGGCGGGCTGCGCCGATCAGGGCGGCGCGCAGGTAATCCCTGCCGACCGGCGCCAGTTTCTGCACAGCCGGCGCAGCCCCATACCGCCGATATATAGCCCGTTCCAGTGCGATGGCCTTATTCAACGCCTGGCGCTGTTCCTGCGTACGGCTGGCCGATTGAGGCAGTTGCCGATACAGGTACAGCCCGCCGCGCAGGCTGGCAACTTTCGTCACCTCGGCCAGGCGCAGGCAGATGTCATAATCCTCGCTGGCATTCAGCCCATCGCTGAAGAAGAATCCGGCGGCTTCCAGCGACTCGCGGCGCACCATGATCGTCGCGCCGCACAGGCACATGTGATCCAGAAGTTTAGATTGAATCTCCTCATTCTCTGTCGCATCCCGGCCTGTCTGGTCCAGCGGATGTCCTTCCGGATCAATCAACTGCGGGACGGCAGCAACCAGTCCGTAATCATTGTGCGAACCCAGATAATCCAATTGCGCCTGGAATCTGGCGGGAGCGGAGATATCATCGGCATCCTGCCGGGCGATGATTCGCCCGCGCGCCTTCTGTAATCCCGTATTGAGCGAGCGCACGACGCCGGCATTGGCGGGATTGCGCAGTGCGACAATGCGCTCATCCCGCGCGGCGTAATCGGTCAGGACAGCCCATGAGGCATCCGTCGAACCATCGTCAACGACGATCAACTCGAAGTCTTGCCAGGTCTGATTGAGAATGCTCTCGATTGACGCTGCAAGATAGGGTCCGCCGTTGTACACGGCCATTACGACGCTGATAAGTGGTGTTTGCATTATGCTCAGAAGCGATAACCGGATCAGGGATTGGGATAATTCACACAGCTTATGGGATGATGTTCCTGACGGCTCTCCTGGCGTTGCGGGTGATTCGGTCGCCCAGCAAAATACTGGAACCGATGGACCACACGCCGCGGTTTTTCAGGCCGGCGGGGTTATACTGGATCAGCCTGGCCAGCGCGTACCGGCATTCCGCATTCCTGCGGGCGGCATGGAATGCGAACAGCAGCCTTTCATAGATATGACCCAGTACATCCGTCCGCCATTCGCGCGTGTATGGGATGGCATCCGGCCAGCTTTCAAATATCGTCATAACATGGTTGATATCAGGGTTTTGTAAGCCTAGCTGGTATCCCTGCTCAATAAGCTCAACGGACAGTCTCTTCCACCATGCCGACGCCTGGGCGCTGATCAGCGCATCGTAGCGATAGCTCAAGTAGCGATTGATCTCCTTGTAGAACCTGAGATTTGCCGTGATCCTCTCTGCATATCCCATCCTGCTCCACACCCCTCCATCATGAACCCTGTATGTAGCCATGACCTCATTGATATATCCGATATTGCCGTGCTGAGCATTCATTACATGCGTCGGCCAGTCGGTCATGGGTAACTTCGCGAACCAGTCAGGCAATTTTTGGATAAACCGATTACGGAACATCACAGAACACGTGGGAATATAGTTGGCAACGAGTATATCCTCAAGTGCTGTGAATTCCTTTTGATCTGTGCCGCAATACTGCCGTATTATCTGACCCTGACTGTCGCTCAATACATTCACGTTATGAAAACAGATGGAACACTCAGGGTGATTATCTAAAAAGTCGACCTGTTTCTGCAGCTTGTCAGAAGATGTCCAGAAATCGTCGCCTTCCAGGTAGGCAACATACTCGCCCCGGCAAGCGGCTTCCGTTCTTTCAGAGTTATTGAGAGCACCCAAATTGGTATCCGCCAATAAAACGCGTATTTTATCGGGATATCGGTCGCGATAGGCCAAGACAATGTTACGGGTATTGTCTGTAGAGCAATCCTCGCCAATGACTAACTCGTAATCGAAAGTCACGTGTTGCATCATGACACTCTCGATCGCCTGAGCAATGTATTTCTCATGGTTATATGTGATCGTTTTTACACTGACTTTCATCTCATCCCTCAACGCCAACATAAAAGCGTGCTGCCATACTACTTGACAAAGGATGCATCAAGCTGCCTGCACACTTCGAACGGATGTCGCATCGTCAGACGGATAATGTTGCATATTTTGCGGACATCAGCCGGTTTCACGGCAGTTCCGGTCGGGAGCGACATGACGCGCTGCACCAGGCGCTCAGTCTCAGGAAGCATCAAGCCAGCGTGCGGGAACAGCGAACGATAGGGTTCCATGTGATGGCATGCCGGATAGAAGTAGCGCCTGGCTAACACGTTTTCAGCGCGCAGCACCCGCACAATCTGGTTTCGGCTTAACTTTGTGTCCTGTTCATCAATCTCCACGATGATGTACTGATAGTTGCATTTCTCACTGTCGTCATATGCAATCAGTCTCAGGCCTGGAATACCCTCCAGTTCACGCCTATATAAAACATAGTTTTCCCGATTTGCCTCCACAAATTCGTCCAGACTCTCCAGGCTCGTCAGGCCCATAGCAGCGCATACTTCGCTCATCTTGCCGTTCGTGCCGACATAAATTACACTGTCTTCCCCGTGAAAGCCGAAGTTCCTCATGAGACGCATTTTTCCCGCCAGCACATCGTTATTGGTTACGACAGCTCCGCCCTCAAATGTATTAAAAAACTTGGTGGCATGGAAACTGAAGACTTCCGCATCGCCAAATCGACCGATCATCCGGCCCTTATAGGAGCAGCCGAACGCATGCGCCGCATCGAACAGCAGCTTCAAACCCCTTCTCTCCGCTATCTCCTCCAGCGCGTCAATCGGGCATGGCCGTCCCCAGACATGCACCCCGATAATGCCGCTGGTCCGGGGCGTTATCATCTTTTCAACCATGCGGGGGTCAATGTTATGCGTTGCCGGATCGATATCGCAAAACACCGGGGTAATCTCCTGCCATTGCAGCGCGTGCGCAGTGGCGATGAAGGTGAATGACGGCACAATCACCTCGCCGGTCAAACCTAAGGCGCGGATCGCAATTTCCAACGCCACAGTGCCATTACACATCGCTATACAATGCTTCACACCCAGAAATTCCGCAAGCCGCCGCTCCAGTTCCTGCACATAAGCCCCGTTATTAGTCAGCCAGCGCCTGTCCAGCATGTCGTTAATGCGCGCCAGGAGCCTCTCGCGG
>JAKALH010000199.1 GCA_021813225.1 Chloroflexota bacterium | reverse complement strand
CGATATGTCCAACTGCATATCGGGGACCGTGAGCGTGGATTTTCGCGCCGCCGTGCTGCGCCGGGTGAATTTCTTCCGCGCGATGGCCGGTGTGCCGGACAATCTGACCCTGAACGAACAGTTTAACAGGACTGCGCAGGCCGCCGCCCTGATGATGAGCCGCAATGGTACGTTAACCCACAGTCCGTCGCCGAGCATGCTCTGTTACAGCGACGATGGGTATGCCGGCGCCAGCACCAGTAACCTGGCCCTTGGCGCTAACGGTACGACGGCCATCAACCTGTACATGATGGACGCCGGCACGTACAACACAGCGGCAGGGCACCGTCGCTGGATTCTTTTCCCCAAGACGCGCGAGACTGGAGTCGGCGACATTCCGGCCAGTTCCAACTATATGGCGGCCAACGCGCTGCACGACTATGACAATAATATCTGGAGCCTGCGCCCGGCGACGCGCGAACCGTTTGTGGCATGGCCGCCGCCCGGCTATGTGCCCTATACCATTGTCTACCCGCGTTGGACATTTGCCTATGACGGGGCCAACTTCGATACCGCCGTAGTGACCATGACGCAGAATGGCAGCAGCATCTCAGTCGCACAGGCGGCGCCGGAATATGGCTATGGAGAAAATGCATTGGTCTGGATACCGCTGGGTCTGCAGGACTATTCTCCCTGGCCGAAGCCTGCCGCTGATACAACCTACCATGTCGAGGTCGGCAACGTTATGATCAACAGCCAGCCCCGATCGTTTACCTACGACGTAACGGTGTACGACCCCGCTTACTGACCTGAACCTCTTCCAAACTGCGTGCAAGCGAGTAGAATATAGCGCGTGGCTTGATTGGTTATATGCTGTTTTGCAGGGTGGGTTGACTTATGAGCAAGTACAGAGTGTTGAATGATGAGCAGGCGCAGAGTTTCCTCGACAAGGGTTACCTGGTCGTGCACGACTGCCTCGATACCGCAATTGCCAGCCGCTGGATTGCTGAAGCCTACGAGCGGCTGGGTTACAGCAAACAGGACCCGTCCACCTGGCAGAAAGACATCGTCTGGATGGATCATAAGAACCAGATGCCGGTGCGCGACCTTGCGCCCAAAGCCTGGGCGGCGATTCTCGATGTGATCGGCGGCGATGACCGCCTGGAGACGACGGTCATGCGCCTGAACTCTTCAGGTCACTTCAGCACGATCAATTCCTTCCAGTGGTCGGATTCGTTTATCGTAAACTTCCACCGCGGCGCGGATAAACCCTGGCAACCGCCTTCGGCACAGGTGAGCGGCTGGCACAAAGACGGCAGCTATTTCCGGCATTTCCTGGACAGTCGCGAACAGGCGCTGCTGCCGATTGTGATGTGGTCGGATATGCTGCACCAGGGCGGCGGCACGTTCATCGCGCCGGATTCGGTGCGCGTGGTGGCGCGCTATCTATACGAGCATCCGGAAGGAGTGGACCCGCACGACTTCAACTTCCAGGAGATGATCGGCCGCTGCACGCAGTTCGAGGAAGTCACCGGCCAGGCGGGCGACCTCGTGATCATGCACCCGTTCATGCTGCATGCCTCTTCGCAGAACGTCATCGGGCGCCCGCGCTTCATGAGCAACCCGCCCATCGTTCTTAAAGAGCCGATGAACCTGAATCGGGAGAACCCTGAGGACTTTTCGCTGCTGGAGCGCGCGACCCTGCACTATCTGGGATTGGAGCGTCTGGATTTCCAACCCGCCGCGCCGCGCGAGTCGTTCTGGTCGCCGGAGTAGCGCAACAGGCAGCCTGTACTTCGGGCGGTGCGTCAAACTGGACGAACAGGGCTACTTGATGTAAAATTCGCCCGCTAATCAGGCGCTGTGCCGCAGGCATGCGCTAACTGAACGTGGAATTTTGAGGAGCAGATTTCGTGGCAAATACTCTATCAGCCAAACAGCGCATCCGCAACAGCGCGCGCAAGGCAAAATATAATCGCCTGCACCGCTCGCGCGCGCGCACCTTTGTCAAGAACACCCGTCAGGCCGTCGCCGATAAGGACCTCGAAACGGCGCGAACACAACTCGCCGCCGCCATCAGTGCGCTGGACCGCGCCGCCGGCAAAGGTGTGATTCACCCCAATAACGCCGCGCGCCGCAAGTCGCGCCTGATGAAACTGTTTAACAAAGCCACGACCAGATAATTGCAGGCTGCAGGCTCAGCCGCGACAACAACAGGACGCTCTACATGGGCGTCCTGTTCGCGTTATGTGACCTGGACTGTAATCACTGCTTTAAGTTCCCGAAACCGCACCGCGCACCGCGGATGCGCTTGACAAGCTCCGTTACGTCGTGTATAAATTGCCCTATTATTTTGCAGGCAACAGTCATGCAGTCAGTATTCGTTCTGGTCGTCGTCATTATCGTTAGCGAGCTCCTTGTCCTTAACAGGCAGGAGCTGGTTTCGTTTAGGACGGCGGCGCAGACTGATTGAGACGCCCGCGGTGAACAAGAAAAGCCTTCCTAAACGGAGGGCTTTTTTTTTGCCCATACGCTGGATACCTGCTGGGAGCAAAAGGAGCAGAAGACATGAAACTGACGGGAGCACAGATTATCTGGGAGACGCTGCTGCAGCAGGATGCCCGGTTGGTCTTCGGCTATCCGGGTGGCGCCATACTTCCCACCTACGATGCCCTGTATGACTACCAGGACCGCATCCGGCACGTGCTGGTTCGCCACGAAGAGAACGCGGCGCTGGCGGCCGATGCCTACGCCAGGGCCACCGGAAAAGTCGGCGTCTGCATGGCGACCAGCGGCCCGGGCGCAACCAACCTGGTGACCGGGCTGGCGAACGCCATGATGGATTCCTCGCCGGTTGTCGCCATCACCGGGCAGGTTGCCTCGCACCTGGTCGGGACGGACGCCTTCCAGGAGACCGATGTGACCGGTGTCACATTGCCGGTGACCAAGCACAACTACCTGGTCATGGACATCGAAGAGTTGCCCGAAGTGCTGGCCGAAGCTTTCTACGTCGCCCGGTCCGGCAGGCCGGGCCCGGTGCTGGTCGATATCTGCAAAGATGTGCAGCAGAAATCGATGGAATATACGCCGGTCACCAGCGTGCAGATGCGCGGATATCGCGCCGTAAAGCCCATGCACAAGCAGGATATGCCCGCCCTCCTGCAGAGCGCCGCAGACCTGATCAACAGCGCCAAGCGTCCTGTTATTCTGGCCGGGCAGGGCATCAAGGCAGGCGGGGCGCACGGCGAACTGTGCGAGTTGATCAACAAGGCCGGCATCCCGGTGGCGACGACGCTGCTGGGCATCGGCGTCCTCAGCGAAGATCATCCCCTGAACCTGCGCATGATGGGCATGCACGGCGAAGCCTATGTGAATATGGCGATTGCCAAGGCCGACCTGCTCATTGCGCTGGGTATGCGCTTCGACGACCGCGTGACCGGCAACCTGGCGCAGTATGCGAAGAATTCCAGAGTCATTCACGTGGATATCGATGCGGCAGAGATCGGCAAGAACGTGCGCGCCGATGTGGGCATCGTGGGCAACGTCAAGCAGGTGCTGCAGGAGATGATGCCGCTGATCTCGAACAGCTCGCATCGCGACTGGCTGGCTGCCATCAACGAATGGCACGAAGACACGCGCTCGCGCGATGTGCTCAACCAGGATCTTCCCGACGAGATGCTGCTGGCGCCGCATGTGATCCGGGCCATCTGGGAAGCGACTAAAGGCGAATGCACCATTGCCACCGACGTAGGCCAGCACCAGATGTGGGAGACGCAGTATTTCCAGCACATCCGCAACAATCAACTGCTCACCAGCGGCGGTCTGGGCACGATGGGCTTTGGCCTGCCGGCGTCGATCGGCGCCAAACTCGGGCGTCCCGACGACGAAGTGTGGGCGGTCGCCGGAGACGGCGGTTTTCAGATGAGCATCCCCGAACTGGCGACTATCGTACAGGAGAAGCTCAACATCAAGATTGCCATCGTCAATAACCACTTCCTGGGAATGGTGCGCCAGTGGCAGGACCTGATGCACAATAAGCGCTACTCTCAGACGCAGATGTGGACACCCAACTTCCAGAAGCTGGCCGAGGCGTATGGCATCCTGGGGCTGCGCGCCGCCAGCCAGACCGAAATGCGCCGGATCATCGACCAGGCCCGCGCGCATGACGGCCCGGTGCTGTGCGAATTCGTGGTTGAGCCGGAGATGAACGTGTTCCCGATGGTGATGCCCGGCAAGGCGCTCGATGAGATGGCCCGCCGCGAACCGGCAGCCCTGGGCACCGGTATGGATGGAGTGAAATAACCAAGGAGGCCAGCAATGTTAGTGGATCACGCCGCTGCACGGCACAATCAGCAAAAGCACACCCTCGTGGCGCTGGTGGAAAACAAGCCCGGCGTTCTTAACCGTGTAGCCAGTCTGTTTCGCCGCCGCAACTTCAACATCGACAGCCTGGCCGTCGGAACGACAGACGACCCCAATGTGTCGCGCATGACCATCGTCGTCGATGCCAGCCGGACGAACGCCGATCTGGTGGAGCGCAACCTGTATAAACTGGTCAATGTCATCGACGTACAGGACGTCACGCATCTCCCGTCCGTCGTGCGCGAGCTGGCCCTCATCAAGGTGCATGTCGCCAGCACGATCAAGCGCAGCGAGATCAAGCATGTCACAGACATGTTCCAGAGCCGCGTCGTCGATGTGAATAAGGATTCGTTGATTGTGGAAGTGACCGGCGAGGAAGAGAAAGTCGACTCCATCCTCAGCGTGCTGGAGGAGTATGGCATCATGGAAGTCGTTCGCACCGGGCGTATCGCCATGGTTCGCGGCGCTGCGCGAGACGCCCACGAACAGGACGATATGGTCTTTTCGGGCAACGGCCGGGCGAACTGACGGGCTGACAGGTGAGCAAGTAATCCAGAACTTGCTCACTTTCATTTCATGGGCCGTGCGTTATAGTCCGGCTCAAGCATGAAGCCCGGCCCACGGGCGGAACTCGAAACTATTGAAGGAGCAGAATGGCAACAGTTTTTTACGACAAGGACGCGAATCTCGATTTGCTTAAAGGCAGGACCGTCGCCGTGATCGGTTTCGGAAGCCAGGGCCACGCCCACGCGCTGAACCTGCGCGACAGCGGCGTCAACGTGGTGGTCGGTCTGCCGGAGACCAGCAAGAGCATCCAGAAGGCGAAAGACGCCGGCCTGACCGTGATGAGCATTCCCGATGCCGCCAAAGCGGGCGATTTCATTATGATGCTCGTTCCCGATGTCCCGGCCGCAGCGGTATACCGCGAGCAGGTGGCGCCGCATATGACGGCCGGCAAGACGCTCATGTGGGCGCATGGTTTCAATATCCGGTTCGGGCAGGTGGTTCCTCCCAGGGATGTCGACGTCACGATGATTGCTCCCAAGGCGCCCGGCCACCGCGTGCGCGGCACCTATCAGGACGGCGGCGGCACGCCCTGCCTGGTGGCGGTGTATCAGGATGCCAGCGGCCATGCGCTGGATAATGCGCTGGCGTATGCCAAAGGCATTGGCGGCACGCGCGCCGGTGTCCTGCAGACCACATTCGCCGAGGAAACCGAAACCGATCTGTTCGGCGAGCAGGTTGTGCTGTGCGGGGGCGTCTCGCACCTTATCAAGGCCGCCTTCGAGACGCTGGTCGAAGCTGGCTACCAGCCCGAGGTTGCGTACTTCGAGTGTATGCACGAACTGAAGCTGATCACCGACCTGTTTTATCAAGGCGGCCTGAACTACATGCGCTATTCTGTCAGCGATACGGCCGAGTACGGCGACTACGTCAGCGGCCCGCGCATCGTGACGGATGAGACCAGGAAGGAAATGAAGAGCATCCTGGCGGATATCCAGAGCGGCGCATTCGCTGAGGAGTGGATAGACGAGAACGCGCAGGGGCGCCCTCACTTCAACAAGATGCGCCAGCGCGATATGGATCATCAGATTGAACATGTTGGCCTGCAATTGCGCCGCATGATGCCGTGGTCCC
>JAKALH010000198.1 GCA_021813225.1 Chloroflexota bacterium | reverse complement strand
AGTTGCGCCGGCGGCTTTGGACATCTATCCAGTGGCTCGGACAGTCAACGCAAAAGGAGTCCTATGCGATTTGGGATCATGGAAATGCAACTCGGCATGTTGATACCGGCGAATGCGCCGCCTCAGGAGTTACTGGCCCGTGTCGCCGGATTTGAGCATGTCGCGTTGACCCGCCGTCTGGCGCACAGCGGCTTTAAAACGATTGAGTTGGGCGGCGACCTGGCGCTTTTCTTTCCAGGCGCATATTCGCCTGCCGCGGTAGCTGATCTGGCTGCGCTGAAACAGGAATTGGGATTAGCCTACACGGTGCACCTGCCATTGTGGTCAACCGAACCCTCCACCCCATTAGCTCCGGTTCGACATGGCTCCGCCAGCGTGATGATCGACATCATCCGAGCCACAGCGCCGCTGGAACCGGAGGACTATGTAATCCACGCGACCGGACCGCTCGCTGCGGAGTTCTATCGTATGACCATGCCTGAGACGGCGCGCGTCCTGCTGTTGCGCCAGTTCCAGACCTGCGCTCGCGACAGCCTGTCGATGATTCTGCGCGAGACCGGCTTACCCGGCCGCAAGCTGGCTATCGAGACGATTGAGTTTCCATTCGAGCTGACTATGGAACTGGCCGACGATCTGGACCTGTCCGTCTGCCTGGATACCGGGCATGTGTTATCCGGTTTCTCAGGTCCGGTGGTCTTGTTTGAGGCATTGGAACGCTGCCTGCCGCGGCTGGCACAGATTCATCTGCACGACAGCCCGCAGTGGCACCCAGGCACGCCCATCGTCTACGGAAAAGATCATCAGCCACTCGGCGCCGGCGACCTGGATGTCGGCAGGTTGCTCGACCGCCTGCTGGAAAGCAGCTTCAAAGGGCCGCTGGTGTTCGAACTCGAAATTCAACAGGCTCTCGATTCGCTCGATGTGATACGCGGGCTGCGCCCCGGCATTGTCGATTGAGCCTCACAATATGAAACCGCTGCCGTTCGCCAGGCTATTGGCTATCAGTGCATTTGGTTTTGCGCTCACACTGCTCTCGAATACGCTTGAACCCGCCGTACTGGGTCACAAGGTGCTTGAACTGGCGCCCAACCAGCCAAACACCGCTTTGGGTTTCACGACCTTCGCCGGCCTGATCGTGGCCATCCTCGTGCAGCCGGTCATCGGCGTGCTGTCGGATCGGGCGCGCACGCGCTGGGGGCGGCGCATGCCGTTCTTCGCTCTGGGTACGGTGCTCGTTATCGCGTGCCTGCTGTTGGTTGCGCTGGCGCCCGATTTCGTGCTGCTGGTTGCAGGCGTGCTGCTGATTCAGTTCGCATCCAATACCGTGCAGGGGCCGTGGCAGGCGTTAATTCCTGACCACGTCCCCGAACACCAGCGCGGCCAGGCATCCAGCATAAAAGCCACCTACGATATCCTGGCCCTCATTGTCGGCCGCACGATCGCCGGCCAACTGATCGGCCATTTCTCCCAATGGGGGCAGGTTGCCGTGCTGGCGGCGGTCGGCGTGCCTTCAATAGTTTTCATTGTGGCGCTGTTCATCACAGGCACCGCAGCGCGCGAGTCTCCCGACACGGCGAGCGCTGCTCCGCCCCAGACGGTCCGCCAGGCATTGACACGTTCTTTCAATATTGACCTGCGCGCGCATCCGGCCTTTGGGTGGTGGTTCGCCAACCGGCTGCTCTTCTGGGCGGCTTTCATTGCGCTGAATACGTTCCTGCTATTCTTTGCGGTGGATGTGATCAAGCTGCAGCAGGACGAGGCTCAACGCTATATCGGAACGTTATCGACCGTCCTGGGTGCCGCACTGGTCATCATTTCGATACCGTCCGGCTGGATCACCGATCGCATCGGTCGCAAGCCGCTGATTGTGGCGGCAGGGTTGATTGCCACGCTCGGCACACTGGTTATTCTGATGGCGCGCGATCTGGCGCATATCACTGCCGCCGCAGGGATCATCGGCGTGGGAATCGGCATGTTCCTGAGCGCCAACTGGGCGTTGATCACCGATATCGTACCGCGCGACGAAGCGGCACGATACCTGGGCGTCGCCAACATCGCGACCGCCGGAGGCAGCGCCATTGCAAGGTTCATCGGCGGCGCCATCATCGACCCCCTGAACCATTTGACTGGCTCAACGTCGGCAGGCTACATCGCGCTGTATGCCATCGCCGCGTTATTCTTCCTGCTCAGCGCCCTGGTTATCCTGCCGCTTCCAACCAAACCCGTCCATACGAACCGTCAACCGGTTCCGGATTGACTTCCACAGCCAGCAGCCAGCGCGCACCTGAAACGCTGTCAGCGGCGCAACCAGATACCGCTGATCAGAAAGCATGCGCCCAAAACGGCCAGAATGCCCGCAAGAAACGCCTGATCGGGGTTGTAGCGACAGGCATTGCACAATCGGCGGTATCGCATAAAGAACATTTGTTCTATAATCGGAGGTGATGGACGCAACTGCCAAGTTCGAACTGTTTGCCGGCTATATGAATCTGGAGCCTGCCGAAGAGCATTCACTGGCGCAACCCGCACAGCGGCTTGAGCGCGCGGCGCTGCCGTCATCCGCCTATCAGCGCGCCCCGTGCGGCAACTCCCCGGCTGAATTACAACGCATGGTGGCTGAAAGACGTTCATCCAGCAGACTCACCGCGAGTGAGGTTAAGAAAAACTCGCTGGGCATCACCTATGCCGCCATGCCCGGCGGGAAAAGAATCGCGCTGCTGAAGACATTACTGACCTCCGCGTGCGAGCGCAACTGCTTCTACTGCCCGTTTCGGGCGGGACGCGATTTCAGGCGGGCGACGTTCAGGCCCGACGAGATGGCGCACGCATTCATGCAACTGTACCAGTCGCAGACTGCCGAGGGCTTCTTCCTGAGTTCCGGCATTGCCGGCGGCGGGATACGCACACAGGACCATCTGATCGACACCGCAGAGATCCTGCGCCGCAAGCATGCTTATACCGGGTATCTGCACCTGAAGATCATGCCCGGCGCCGAGCGCGCACAGGTTGAGCGTATGATGCAACTGGCCGACCGCGTTTCAATCAACCTGGAAGCGCCTAACGCCGTGCGCCTGGCAAAACTGGCGCCGCGCAAGCAGTTTCTCGAGGAACTCCTGCGCCCGCTGCGATGGGTGGAAGCAATCCGGCGCAGCCAGCCGTATCACCTGGGATGGCGAGGCAAGTGGCCGTCGTCAGTCACACAGCTGGTTGTCGGCGCCGCCGGCGAGAGCGACCTGGAAATCATGAGCGTCAGTGCAGAGTTGTACAAACAACTGCACCTGTCGCGCGTCTACTACTCGGCATTCACACCGGTCATTGACACCCCGCTGGAAAACCACCCCGCGGAAAACCCCTGGCGCGAATTCCGCCTGTACCAATCGTCTTTCCTGCTGCGCGATTACGGTTTTGATCTGGAGGAACTGCCATTCACCCGTGCGGGCAACCTGCCGTTGGAAGTCGATCCTAAAATTGCCTGGGCACAGCAGAACCTGACTGAAACGCCGGTTGAGATCAACCGGGCCGACCGCGAAACACTGCTGCGGGTCCCCGGCATCGGGCCGCAAGGTGTCGCCGAAATCCTGGCAACCCGCCGAAATACCACATTCCGCAACCTGCGCGATCTCCAGAAAGTCGGCGTTCTGGCGAACCGCGCTGCGCCGTTCATCCTGCTGGATGGCAGGCGGCCAGCACAGCAGCTCAGCCTCTGGTAACACAGGTTCGCAACTTCAGATAAGATAGCGTCTGTAAGCGGGCGCCGGCACGTGTGACCCGTGCCGGCCTTTGCGGCTGCAAGATGGGTAAATTACGCATACCGGTGCCGATACTGTCCATACCGCCATTCAGGCGACTGACCCTGGCGTCGCAGTTCATGCTGCTGGGAGCGCTCATTCTGCTGCTGGGTGCAATCATCGTCGGCTGGTGGATTAACTATGAGATTGAACAACAGGTATTGAACTACTCCGAGCGGATTACGGCGATGTTTGTGGACAGCAGCATTGCCCCCCTGCTGTGGAGCCTTCCCGACCTAAGCAACGTGTCGGCAGAGGACCACGCCAGGCTCGACCGTGTGCTGCATACGAATATGCGCTCGGAAGATTTTGTCGCATTTCATATTGCCATGCCGGATGGCAAATTGATATACAGCAATGTGCCTGTTTCGCCGACCCCCAATATGCGCACCCCAGGCATGGAATACGCCCTGGCCGGACAGATCCACAGTCAACTGACCAACGAAATCGACTTTTCGCCGCCTGAATGGCGCCAGTATACGAATCTGGTGGAGACTTACTTCCCCGTCTACGACCGGGCCGGCACACGGATTATCGCGGTAGCCAGCTTCTATCAATCGCTGGGCAATCTGCGCCAGTCCATACTGGAAGCCCAGTTGCGAGGATGGGTGGTCGTGGGTATCTCCACCTTCCTGATGTATGTGATGCTGTATGGCCTGGTCAAACGCGGCAGCGATACGATCATCCGCCAGCAGCACGACCTGAGCGATTCTCGCCGCCAGATCCAGAGCGCCGCCGTTCGCGCTGCCGAGGTTAACGAAGACGCCATGCGCCGGCTCGGCGCCGACCTGCACGACGGCCCCGCACAGGACCTGGGCATCGCGCTCATGCGCATGGAGCCGCTGCGCCAGGCGTTGATGCAGCAGAACAGCGGCGACAACACGCCGCCTGATGCGGAAGTCATCGCGTTCGACCTGAACCTGATCCACACGGCTCTGCAGAGTTCGTTGCAGGAAATCCGTAACATGGCCGGCGGGCTGCGGCTGCCTGCGCTTGAGGACCTGGATCTGGCCGGCACTATCCGGAAGGCGATAAACGACTACTGTCGCAAGACGGGCCGGCAGGTTGAGGCGAGCGGACCGGATGACCTGCCTGGCAACGCTGCCGTGAAATCCGCCGCCTACCGCATCGTTCAGGAAGCGCTGAATAATGGGCACATCCACGGCAACCCCACGCAGCAGACAGTCGCCTATGATGTCGATGGCGATAGCGTCCGTATCATCATCCGGGACGATGGGAGCGGCTTCGATATGGACCGCCTGGCTGACCGCGCCGGCAGGCGGCAATTGGGGCTGGCCGGTCTGCAGGAGCGTGCGGAAATTCTGGGAGGCTACCTGTCTATCATGTCTGCGCCCGGCCAGGGTACAACGATAGAAGCCATGCTGCCGAACAACATGTTGACATCCGATGATGATAGCGGTGTAGGATAGGTGATAATGACGCCCATTCGTGTACTGGTAGTAGACGATCATCCGTTGTTCAGGCAGGGTGTCCTGTTCACGCTGGGACACAACAGCGATATCGAGATTGTCGGCGAAGGAGAAAACGGGCGACAGGCTATTGAGATGTCACAGGTGTTGCGTCCCGATGTGCTGTTGCTGGATATCACAATGCCTGAGAGTGACGGCCTGCAGGCTGCTGCCGAGGTACGCCGGGTTTCGCCGGAGACTGCCATAGTCATGCTGACCGCTTCGGAGGAAAGCGACGACCTGATAGCCGCCGTGAAAGCAGGCGCGCGCGGCTATGTCGTTAAAGGCGCCGGCGCCGGCGAAGTCGTCGAAGCCGTACTGGCGGCAGCGCGCGGTGACGCCTATATCACCCCAAGAATGGCCGGCAACCTGCTGCGCGAGATGACGCGCCAGCCCGGCGCCGACCCACTGGCAGAATTGACCGAGCGCGAGCGCCAGGTGCTGGTGCTGGTCGCGCGCGGTCTCAGTAACAAGGAAGTGGGCAGCGAACTTGGCCTGGCCGAGAAAACGGTCAAGCACTACCTCACCTCGGTATTGCAGAAATTGCACGTGCGCAGCCGTGTCGAAGCAGCGCTGCTGGCTCAAAGACACGGGATAAACCAGAACCCTCGCGACCCTGACAACGAGCGTCAATAGCATAAACTGCCACTTATATCCATCAGACTTTAGTCTGATCAGCATATGCACTTTGTGCCCTCGCGCGTACCGCGTGCTGGCGGTGGTAACCGC
>JAKALH010000197.1 GCA_021813225.1 Chloroflexota bacterium | reverse complement strand
GGTCATGCGGTGGTATGCGGCGCACGACGTGCCGGTCGAATTGAACGAGCCGCATCACTGGGGCATGCGCGACGCCAGCGATGTCGTATGCGTCGTGTCCGCGTATCTGTCCGCCTATAACGCCCGTGCTGCAGGCGTGCGCGACTACATCGCCCAGTTGATGTTCAACAGCCCGCCGGGACTGACCGACCGTATGGACCTGGCGAAGATGATGGCGATGCTGGATATCATCCAGCCGCTGGCCGGGGATGACTTCCATATCTGGCGCCAGACGCGCACCGGCCTGTTGAGCTACCCGCTGGATGCCGATGCGGCGCGCGCGCACCTTGCCAACAGCGTGTATCTGCAGATGGCGGTGCAGCCGCATATCGTCCACGTCGTGGGCTATACGGAAGCCGACCATGCCGCAACGGCAGATGACGTCATCGAATCCTGCGCCATCGCCCGGCGCGCCATCGAAGCCGCCGTGCGCGGCATTCCCGATATGGCCGCGGATGATGCGATTCGCCAGCGCCGCAAAGCCATCCTCGCCGAAGCTCGGACGACCCTCGACGCGATCCGCTCGTTGGCCGGGCCTGGTGTCGCGGACGCTTTCACTGACGCGACCACGCTGGCGCGTGCGGCGGCTGTGGGCATCATGGATGCGCCGCAACTGAAAAACAACCCTTACGCCCGCGGCAGCGCCCGCACTGTCATCGATTCGCGGGGGGCCTGTATCTCCGTGGACGAGGGCGGCCGCCCGATATCCGAATCGGAACGTATCACAGCATTGCGCAAGGAGCCTGTCGTATGAACACCGCTTCTGATTTCACCATCGTCGGCGCCGGCAACGGCGGCAAGGCCATGGCAGCGCATCTTGCTCTGATGGGATGCGATGTCACCTTGTACAACCGCACCCTGGACCGCATCGCCGCCATACAGAAACGCGGCGGCATCGACCTGGAGAGTTACGACGGCGGGCCGCGCGGGTTCGGACGCCTGGCCTGCGCAACTGCCGATATCGACGAGGCTGTCTCCCAATCCCGCGTCCTCATGGTCGTGACGCCGTCTTCGGCGCACGCCGATATCGCGGCGCACATGGCCCCATACCTGCGCGACGGGCAGATCGTCGTGCTGCACCCGGGCCGCACCTGCGGCGCCATCGAATTCGACAAGGTGCTGCGCGAGAAAGGCTGCCAGGCCGATGTCACCGTGGCGGAAGCGGAGACTTTCATCTATGCCAGCCGTTCCGACGGCCCGGCGCAGGCGCGCATCTTCCGGATCAAAGAAGCCGTGCCGCTGGCGGCGCTGCCGGCATCGCGCACAGCAGGGGTGCTGGATCTCCTGCGCCCGGCCTATCCGCAGTTCATCGACGGCGTGAATGTGCTGCACACCGGCCTGAATAACATGGGGGCCATCTTCCACCCCGCGCTCACGCTGCTCAACGCCGGGCGCATCGAGTCGACGAACGGCGATTTCCAGTTCTACATCGAAGGCGTCACGCCCTCGGTGGCGCGGGTGCTGGAAGTGCTGGACCGCGAGCGCGTGACCGTCGCTTCGGCGCTGGGCATCCGTGCCCGCACGGCGACGGAGTGGCTGCTGATGGCTTATAACGCCACCGGCAACGACCTGAACGAGGCGATTCACAACCAGTCCGGTTACTACGGCATCAAGGCGCCAGCCACCTTGAACCACCGTTACCTGTTCGAGGATGTTCCGATGAGCCTGGTGCCGATAGCGGCATTAGGGCAGCGCTACGGCGTATCGGTGCAGGGGATGGACAGCATTATCCAACTGGCGTGCATCACCCACCGTACCGACTACTGGCGGCGCGGCCGCACGCTGGATAAGCTGGGCATCGCACAGCTCAGCGTCAGCGAGATTACCACCTACGTGAATGAAGGCATTCGCGAACCGGTTATTTAAGGAGGACCTATGTGCGGAGTTGCCGGCTCTTATCAAGCCGGCAAAACTGAAGAAATACAGGCGATGGTCAGACACTTGCGGCATCGCGGCCCGGACGGGTCGGGCGTCAGCCAGGCTCGCGCCACCGTATTAGGGCATACCCGCCTGGCCATCATCGATGTAGCTAATGGTCAGCAGCCCATGAAGTTCAAGCGCTGCTCGATCAGCTATAACGGTGAAATCTATAACCACCAGGAGCTGCGCTCGCACTATCTCGCCGGCGAGCCGTTTCGCACGCATACGGATACCGAGACGATTTTGCGGCTGTACGCCCGCTTCGGCCCGTCCAGCGTGGAGATGCTGGACGGCATGTTTGCCATCGCCATCGCCGACGGAGACAGCCTGTTCCTGGCGCGTGATCCGCTCGGCATCAAACCGTTGTATACGGGCGCGCGCGGCGACGCGCTCTACTTCGCCTCGGAAATCAAAGCGCTGGCCGGAATTACCGAGGACATACAAGAGTTTCCCGCCGGGCACTGGTTTCACTCGCAGATCGGCATGCACCGCTACTACCAGTTGGATGGGCGGGCGCGCCCGGCGAACGACTTCGCTGAGCCGGCGCAGGCCGCGCCGGTCCTGCGCGAGGTGCTCCACGCCGCCGTACAGAAAAGGCTGATGTCGGATGTTCCTCTGGGCGTCAGCCTGAGCGGCGGCCTGGACAGCAGCATCATCTCGCTGCTGGCGCGCGAGTTATTGGATCGGCTCGATTCGTTTGCGGTAGGAATGGAAGGCAGTGCTGACCTGACGGCCGCCCGCGAAGTAGCCGATTACCTGGGCACACGCCATCATGAGTATCAGTACACCGAGCAGGACATGCTGGCGGCGCTGCCTGACGTGCTCTATCAACTGGAGTCGTTCGACCCGGCGCTGGTGCGCAGTGCAATCCCCAACTATTTCCTGGCCCGCCTGGCGTCACAGCATGTCAAAGTCATCCTGGGGGGAGAAGGGGCCGACGAGTTGTATGCCGGCTACGTTTATCTGGGCGCGATTCGGGACGCGGATGCGCTGCAGACGGAACTGGTGACCATCACCGGTCAGTTGCACAATACCAATCTGCAGCGGGCCGATCGTATGACGATGGCGTTCGGTCTGGAGATGCGCGTGCCGTTTCTGGACGTGGCTTCGGTCGGGTTCGCGCTGGGTTTGCCGTGCGGCTGGAAGCTGCACCTGCCGGCGCGCCGCGAAAAGGCGCTGCTGCGCGATGCCTTTGCCGGCGCCCTGCCGCAGCACATCATCGACCGGCCCAAGGAGAAGTTTTCCAAGGGCGCCGGATCTTCAGAGACGATCTCGCGCATCGCAGATGACTGCGTGAGCGACTCAGATATTGTAACCGAGCGCGCGCGGCTGAGCGCGGAGTGGGGCTACCAGTTGCCCGGCAAGGAAGCCCTGTACTACTATCGCATCCTGCACCAGGCCTACGACGATAAGTGGATCATGCCGACGATGGGTTCCAGCCGGAGTATCTGACGGACCGGCGCGTGAGATTGGCCCCCGCCGTACCGTCTCGGATAAGGTCCGCAGCGGGTCTATGCTGCGCTATACTGCCCTTTCATGGCAGAGCGTATCCGCATCATCCTGGTCGATGACCATGTCATTCTGCGCCAGGGCACCGCTGAACTGCTGCGCCATGAGCCTGACATCGACGTGGTGGGAGAAGCCGGCGACGGGCAGGCAGCAATCGACCTGGTGGGCATACACCGGCCGCATATCGTCGTCATGGACGTGCGTATGCCGGGGACGTCGGGCGTCGAGGCGACGCGCCACATACGAGAAACCTGGCCCGACGTGCAGGTGCTCATTCTTACAGCGCATGACGATGACCAGTATGTCTTCTCCCTGCTCGAAGCCGGCGCCAGCGGTTATCTGCTGAAGAACGCCCCCATCACGGAGCTGGTGAAGGCCATCCGCCAGGTGCACGCCGGCGAATCGCCGCTGGCGCCGTCGATCGCGCGCAAGATTGTGGCGCGTATGACGGCCGCTGCCCTTCGCACGCCCGCATCGGGCGGCGAAGCGGCCATGGTCGAGGAATTGACCGAGCGCGAACTGGCCGTGCTCCAACTGGTGGCGCAAGGCATGAGCAACCGGGCCGCCGGCGAAGCTTTGTTTATCAGCGACCGCACCGTGCAGGCTCACCTGACCAACATTTACGCCAAACTGGGTGTGACCACGCGCCTCGACGCCGTCATGACCGCCATACGCAAGGGATTGCTCACGCTGGAGTCCTGAAGCCGGGACAGGCACGGCGGCATGCGAATCACCTTTGTCCCCCGTTCGCTGCTGGCGCACTCGCTGATCTGGGTCGCCGTGCCGTTCGGCGTGCTGGCCGTCAGCCTGGTGCTGGCTGGCATCATCATTTATCAGCAGACGGTGACGGCGCTTCTGATCGACCGCGACCGCCAGTTGGCGGCGCTGGCCGGGGAGAGTGTCTCGCAGGGGCTGCAGGGATACGCGGCGCTGCTGCAGACGCTGGCCGGCAATGCCGGCCTGCTGAGCGACGATGCCGCCGCCAGAAGCGCGGCCATAGAATCCTCGAACCGGGCTGTGCGTCTGTTCAACGGCGGCCTGGCAGTAACCGATGAGGACGGCAATCTGCGCACGTTTGTTTCCAGCATCGCCACGGCCACACTGCCCGCGGCAGGCCGGCAGGAGTTTTTTCGGAATGTCCGCGCGCAGGCCGCGCCTTCCTTCAGCGGCGTGATCACAGCGCCGGGAAGCGGTGAGCCGCTCATCATCATCGCCGTGCCGCTGTACCGTCAGAAGACGCAATTCGCGGGCGCTTTACTCGGCGCCGTGCAGCTCCGCACTCCGCTGTTGAGGAATCTGATTGTCTCTCTGAATGTCGGCAGCAACGGTTATACGTATCTAGTGGACAGCCATGGCCGCATCATTTACCACCCCAACGCAGCGTTGATCGGGACCGATGTCAGCGGTCGGCCCTCCGTGGCGCAGGTGGTGCTGGGCCACAGCGGCGGGACCGTGTGGCAGGCATCACCTGCCGAGAGTTATATCGACGGCTACGCCCCTGTCAGGGCATCTGGATGGGGTCTGATCGTTCAGGAATCCTGGGAGAAGGCAGTGGCGCCTACGCAGGCGCATATCCTGCTGCTGGCCGGCATCGCGGTGTTCATCGCCGTCGCCGCCATGGTCGTGATGTGGTTCGGTGTGCGCCAGATAACCTCGCCCGTGCAATCCATTGCCGAGCAGACCGCGCGCCTGGCTGAAGGTGAAACGATCCAGCCGATCCGGCCCAGCGAGGTCAGGGAGGTCGACGCGCTGAGCCGGGCGTTCGCCCGTATGGCGGATCAGATCGCCACTTACCGCGCCGGGCTGCGGCGCTATGTGGGCGCGATAACGGATTCACAGGAAGATGAGCGCCTGCGCATATCGCGCGAGTTGCACGACGACACCGTGCAGAGCCTGATGGCGATCGGCAGACGCATCGAACTCTACGAGTCTTCGGAGCAGGACGCCGCCCGCCTGGTCGAACTGCAGGAACTGCACGACATGGTGGATGAGACCGTGAAAGGCGTGCGCCAGATCAGCCGCGATCTCAGGCCGCTGATTCTCGACGACCTGGGCATCGTGCCGGCGCTGCGGACGCTGGTGCGCAGCGCCCGCGAGGGCGGCGGGGCCGTGCCGCAGGCGCGGTTTCAGGTATCCGGCGCGCAGGCGACTCTGACGCCCGAACAGGAACTGGCCCTGTACCGCATCACTCAGGAGACGCTGAACAACGTGCGCCGCCACGCCCGCGCCAGCGATGTCGAGGTCAGCCTGACCTATCTCCCGCACGCCGTGAGCCTGGACATCACCGACAATGGCGCCGGCTTCCGGATGCCGGCCTCGATCGCCGAACTGGCGCAAAGCGGTCACTTCGGGCTGATGAGCATCCAGGAGCGCGCCTGGGCCGCCGGCGGCGACCTGGCGATCGACACGCAACCGGGGCATGGCACGCATCTGTCGGTGATCATCCCCACAGAACTGTAGGCGCCGCGCACCTGATCTCAACCCGTCTCTTTACAGCCTACCTGTTACGCCATGCCATGACTGGCTGAACCGCGT
>JAKALH010000196.1 GCA_021813225.1 Chloroflexota bacterium | reverse complement strand
TGACTTTGTTTGCCCTGGGCATGACCTTGACGACCTCGCCGCGCTTGCCGCGGTCGTTGCCCGTCAGGATCTGCACCGTGTCTCCCTTCTTGATTTTCATTACAGCACCTCAGGCGCCAGAGAGATAATCTTCATGAAGCCCTTGTCGCGCAGTTCGCGCGCGACCGGGCCGAAGATGCGTGAGCCGCGCGGGTTCACGCCATCCTCTGCCAGTATGACCGCAGCGTTGTCGTCGAAGCGGATATACGAACCATCCGGGCGCCGGTATTCCTTGGCGACCCGCACGATGACCGCTTTGACTACGGAGCTTTTCTTCACATCGGCCGTGGGCGTAGCCGACTTGACGGTCGCCACAATCACGTCTCCGATAGCGCCGTAACGGCGTTTGCTTCCGCCGCGCACCTGCATGCACAGCAGTTCCTTGGCGCCGGTGTTGTCTGCAACCTGCAGACGGGTTTCCTGTTGAATCATGGCTATGCCCCTGCTTTGTGCAGAATCTGTTCCAGCGCCCAGCGCTTGGTGGCGCTCAATGGGCGCGATTCGACAATCTGCACCGTGTCGCCTTCATGTGCGCTGTTAGTCTCGTCGTGCGCTTTGAAGTTCTTGCCGCGCCGCACCACCTTCTGGTACAGGGGATGGCGGATACTGCGCTCAACGCGCACGACAATGGTCTTCGCCATTTTGTCGCTGACGACCACGCCGATCAGGCGGCGCCGCTTTTCCATGTTCATACTTCACCTCGCGCTTGCAGTGATTGGGCCAGCTCGCGCTGGCGAAGCACCGTCTTGATGCGCGCGATATCGCGACGGACGCGCTTCATTGTGTTGACGTCTTTCAATTGTTTCTGCGCACGTTGAAAGCGCAGGTTGAAAAGCTCGCGATGGGCATCGTCGAGTCTCTTCTCCAGCTCCGGTGTGGGCAGTGTGATCAATTCGCTAGCCTGCATATCTCGGTCCTTCGCCTCTCAGCCTTCCGCGCGAGAGACAACCTGCGTCGGAATAGGCAACTTGTAAGCCGCCTGTGTCAGCGCTACTTTGGCAATGTCGTCGGGCACGCCGGAGACCTCGAACATGATGCGGCCCGGCTTGACAACAGCCACCCAGTGATCCACGGAGCCTTTGCCCTTGCCCATACGGGTCTCGGCTGGTTTTGCCGTGACGGGTTTATCCGGGAAAATACGGCACCAGAACTTGCCGCGGCGCTTCATTTCGCGCACGATGACGCGGCGGGCTGCTTCGATCTGGCGGGCGGTGATCCACGCCGCCTCCAGCGCCTGCAGGCCATATTCGCCGCTCTGGACTTCCACACCCCGTGTGGCGAGACCGGTCCGGCGCCCGCGTTGCTGCTTGCGATACTTAACCCGTTTCGGCATTAACATGATGATTCAACCTCTGTACTGGATTCCGCCGTGCCCTGGCCTGGCTCTATCGCGCCGAGAGAAACAAGGCCGCGGTCAATCCCTTCAATCTATTGCTCCTGGGCACGCGCTTCGCGCGCCTCGCGCGCCTCTCGTGCTTCACGCTGCTGGCGGCTCTGGCGAGACGTCGTTTGTGCTTCGGTCTGCAGCTCGGGCAGCACTTCACCTTTATAAATCCACACCTTGACGCCGATCTGTCCGTAGGTGGTCAGTGCTTCAGTCTGGGCGAAGTCGATATCGGCGCGCAGCGTCTGGCGTGGAATCCGCCCTTCCATGATCTTGTCGGTGCGTTTCATATCCGACCCATTCAGCCGACCGGCGACCTCGATGCGGCAGCCCAGCGCGCCTTTCTGCATGGTGGCCTGGGCGGCCTTCTTCATAGCCCGGTTGTAGGGAATGCGGCGGACGATCTGCTGCGCGATGTTCTCGGCAACCAGTTGCGCCACCATCTCCGGCTTGCTGATTTCCTCGATGTCGAGTTTGACGCGCTTGCCGGTCAGACGTTCGATGCCCTCGCGGATCCCTTTCACCGCCGCACCTTTGCGGCCAATCACCACGCCGGGTCGCGCCGTATGCACCGTGACATGCAACTGGTTCGGCGGGAAGCGTTCAATGACGACGTCGCCCACACCGGCCTTTTCCATCTGCTGTTTCAGATAAGCCCGCAGTTTATTGTCCTCAAGCACCAGATGGGTATATTCATGCTTGGGCGCGAACCAGCGGCTTTTCCAGTCGCGGATAATGCCCAACCGGAATCCGTAAGGATGCACTTTTCGTCCCATAGATTGATTCTCGTCTGCAAAGCAAACTGAACGCTTGCCTTACTCCCCTGCCTGCTCCTCTAGTGTTTCACTCACGATCACGTTGATGTGGCATGATTTGCGCTGCAACGGGCGGAAGCGTCCGCGCGCGGCAAACCGTCTCCACTGGCGAATGGGGCCGCCATCCACCCAGATATCGGTTACAACCAGATCATTCAGACTGAGTTGTTTGTTCTCGGTTGCATTGGCTACCGCGGAAGCGATGACCTTGCCGATAGGCTCGGCAGCCACCTTCGGGGTGAACCGCAACAGGGTGAGGGCGTCGGTCGCCTTCTTGCCGCGCACCAGGTCGGCCACCAGACGCGCCTTCTGCGCCGAGATGCCAAGATACCTGCCGGCGGCATAGGCCTGATTTTCCGCCAGCCTGCCTGCTAATTTCACAGCCATGTTTATTCACCGCCTCCGGCTTCCGCCTTTTCCTTGGTCACATGGCCGCGGAAAGTGCGTGTGGGCGCAAATTCGCCGAGCTTATGCCCCACCATATTCTCCGTGATGTATATCGGTATGTGGCGGCGGCCATCGTGCACCGCGATGGTGTGCCCCACCATCTGCGGGAATATCGTCGATGCGCGCGACCACGTGCGCACCACTTTCTTCTCGCCGCGCGTGTTCATGGCTTCGATGCGCTTCAGCAGCTTAGCCTCGACATATGGGCCTTTTTTCAGTGATCTTGACATATCAAATATCGTTTTACGATTTTCGGCTCGCGATCCGGCTGTGGGGCCGCCGCAAACCCAAAATCACGCATGAATTATCCCTTCTTCTCGCGGCGGCGCACGATAAACTTGTTCGACCGCTTATTTCGACGCGTCTTGTGGCCCAGGGCGGGTTTACCCCAGGGTGTGCGCGGGCCGGGCATGCCGATGGATGAACGGCCTTCGCCGCCGCCATGTGGGTGGTCCCGCGGACTCATCGCCGAGCCGCGTACAGTTGGCCTGACGCCCAAATGGCGTTTGCGGCCGGCCTTGCCCAGTTTGATATTCGCATAATCCACATTGCCCACCTGGCCGATGGTGGCAATGCACGTCTGTAGAATCATGCGCATTTCCCCGCTGGGGAGACGCACTGTCGCATATTCGCCCTCTTTTGCGAGCAATTGCGCCGACACGCCCGCGGAGCGGACAATCTGTCCGCCGCGGCCCGGGCGCAGCTCGATATTGTGAATCTGCGTCCCGATTGGGATGTTAGCTATCGGCAGTGAATTGCCGACGCGCGCCTCGGCTTCGGCGCCGCTCATCAGCATATCACCGACGCGCAGGCCTACCGGCGCCAGGATGTAGCGTTTCTCGCCGTCCGCATAGTGCAGCAATGCAATGCGCGCCGAGCGATTGGGATCGTACTCGATTGTGGCGACACGCGCCGGAATGCCGGTCTTATCCCGTTTGAAATCGATGGCGCGATAGGCGCGTTTGACGCCGCCGCCGTTATGCCGGACGGTAACCTTACCGCGATGGTTGCGTCCGCCGCTCTTGCGCAGGCCGGTAACCAGCGACTTCTCAGGCACCTTCGACGTGATATCGCTGAAGTCGCTCACGGTCATGCCGCGACGGCTGGGCGTCGTCGGCTTATAGGCTTTCACAGGCATGGTTTATGCTACTCCTTCGAAGAGCTGGATGCGATCGCCGGCCTTGACCTGCACGATGGCCTTCTTCCATTTCGGCGACCGTACGACCTGCGCCGCACCCGCACCTGTCGTGCGGCTGCGGGGATTGCGCCGGCGCTTGGGCGGCATGACGACGACATTCACGCGCGTGACCGTGACGTCGAATGCGACTTCGACCGCTTCTTTGATCTGCGATTTATTCGCCCGCACATCCACCTCAAACGCATACTGGGGCGCTTCGTAGCCGACCTGCCACTGCGATTTCTCTGTGATGAGCGGGCGCAACAAGACTTCGTATGGATGCATATCCTCTCTCCTACCCAAGCCATTCCTGGATCTTGTTCAGCGCATCGAGCGATACCACCAGATGGTCATACATGAAAATGTCACGAATGTTCAGGTAGGTGGCAAACAGCGTCTTCACCTTCGGCATGTTTCGAGCCGAGCGCTCCACAGCTTCGTCGTGGCCGGGCAGCACCAGCAAGCCCTTGCTGACGCCCAGTGTCTTCAACGCCGTGTACAGTTCCTTCGTCTTGGGTGCCGACATTTCGTACTTATCGACGACGATGATTTCCTGGTCGCTCAGCTTCTGCGACAACGCCGAGCGCACGGCTGCCCGGCGCATCTTGACCGGCATATCCTGCGTATAGCTGCGCGGCTGCGGGCCGAACGCGACGCCGCCGCCTCTCCAGTGCGGCGCTTTCATGCTGCCCTGGCGTGCGCGTCCGGTGCCTTTCTGGCGGAACAGCTTTTTCGTCGAGCGGTTCACCTCAGCGCGCGTCAGCACCTTGTGGGTGCCCAAGTGCGCATTGGCGTTCTGGCGCACCAGCGCCTGGTGCATCAACGGTTGACTTACGGGCGCTTCGAATATGCTGGCCGGCAGTTCCACTTCGCCGACCTGTTCGCCCTTAAAGTTCTTGACTGGTAGTTTCATGGTGCCTGCTCCCTACTTGCGCGCCTCTTTGATGACGACGATGCCGCCATTCGGGCCTGGTACCGCACCAGACACCGCAATCAGGTTGCGCTCCGCATCGACCAGCATCACCTTCAGGTGGCTGGCAGTCACATGCGTCGCTCCATACCGCCCTGCCATGAGCGTGCCCTTCTCCACGTGACCGGGCGATGTGCCGGCGCCGATGGAGCCGGGCGCGCGCTCGCGGTCCGATGCGCCGTGCGACTTCTTCTGGCGATGGAATCCATGGCGCTTGATGCCGCCAGAAAAACCGCGGCCTTTGGAGATCCCGCCCACATCGACAAAATCGCCGACAGTGAACACATCGGCCTTCAGCACATCGCCTTCCTTATAGGCGATTTCCTTGCTGCGGGCTTCCTCAAGATATTTCAGCGGCACCAGCCCGCTGACTTCACGGCGCTTCGGGTGTTTTTCATCCGTCTTCAACTGGCCTAGGTGGCCGAGTTCGCCGCGCGTCAGTTTACCGGCTTTGACCTCGCCGAAGCCGAGCTGGACGGCGTTATAGCCTTCCTTCTCGACGGTCTTGACCTGCGTTACGTAGTTGGGGCCAGCCTCGATGACGGTGACACCTGTGACGTTTCCTTTCTCGTCGAAGATCTGCGTCATCCCAACTTTCCGTCCGATTAACTTCTTCATAGCTCAACCACCGGTATTCGATAAGCAGTAGTCAGTAGTCAGCGCCCTGGTTATTGACTACCGATCACCGATTACAACTTGATCTCAATGTCCACGCCCGCAGGCAGATTCAAGCGCATCAGCGTGTCAATCGTCTTCGAATCGGGATCGAGCACGTCGATCAAGCGCTTATGCGTCCGAATCTCAAAGTGCTCGTGAGAGTCTTTGTCGATGAATGGAGAACGCCGAATCGTGTACCGTTCAATATGCGTGGGCAGCGGCACCGGCCCGACGACGGTTGCGCCCGTGCGTTCCGCCGTCTCTACGATACGTTGCGCGGACTGGTCCAGTGCGCGATGATCGTAAGCCTTCAACCGTATACGAAGTTTTTGCTTAGCCATGTTAGTAATTCGTTAGTTAGCAACCGGCCGACCGGTTAGCAACCGCACATCTCCTGATCCCTACAATCCGACGCGGGTGATGGTGCCGGCGCCGACGGTCAGGCCGCCCTCGCGGATGGCGAAGCGCGAGCCTTGCTCCAGCGCCACCGGCGCAATCAGCTTCACCGTCATGTTCAC
>JAKALH010000195.1 GCA_021813225.1 Chloroflexota bacterium | reverse complement strand
TCCTGATGGGTCAATGGTCGGCGATGACGAACTCTGTGAGCTGCTTAACCTGCCGCTGGTCGTCGTCCTGGACGAAGCCTATATCGACTTCAGCTCGCATCCCGGGCACGCGGCCTGGGTGCCCCGGTACAGCAACCTGATCGTCTTGCGCACGTTCAGCAAACTGGCCGGCCTTGCTGGCCTGCGCATCGGCTATGGGGTGTTCCCGCTCGATATCATCAGGCACCTTTGGAAGATCAAGCAGCCCTATACGCCGAATGTGGCCGGTTCGATTGCCGCTATCGCAGCACTGGATGATCCGCAATATCTGCGTGATACTGTCCGCAGACTCGTCGATGAGCGCCAGCGCCTGGGCGAATCTCTGAGCAATTTCAACTGGCTGCATGTGTATCCCAGCGAAGCGAACTTCCTGCTGTGCAAAGTCAGGGAACGCGCGGCGGGATTTATCAATGCGCGCAACCTGAAACAGTCGCTGGAACAACGCGGTATACTCGTGCGCTACTTCGACAAGGACGGTCTGCGCGATTGCATTCGGATCAGCGTTGGCCGTCCCGACGACACGGATAAGGTGATAGCGGCATTAAAATCGTTGAGCGAATAGCGAGTTAAGGAGTACAGCAGTGAGCGGCAGACTGGCAGAAGTGCATCGTGTAACGAAGGAGACGGACGTGTATGTGTCCATCGACCTGGACGGCAGCGGCCAGGCCGATATTCATACCGGCATCGGCTTTTTCGATCATATGCTGCACCACGTCGCTCACCACGGCCTGTTTGACCTTACGGTGAAGGCCGCCGGCGATCTGTTCATCGACGAGCATCACACGGTAGAAGACGTCGCCATTGTCATCGGGCAGGCCCTGGATCAGGCGCTTGGTTCGCGCGCCGGTATCACACGCATGGCCGACTCATATGTCACAATGGACGAAACTCTGGCGCTGGTAGTGGTTGACCTGAGCGGGCGTCCCTACTGCGTTTTCGACGCTGAATTCCAGCCTGCGTCTATCGGCAATTACAACCCGGCTCTGACGGCGCACGTCTTTGAAACGCTGGCTACCCACGCGCGCATGAATCTGCACGCGCGGGTACTCTATGGCCGCGACGATCACCACAAAGTGGAAGCGCTCTTCAAAGCACTGGGGCGCGCCCTCGCCGCTGCCGTTTATATCGACCCTCGACGCGTGGGCGTACCGTCCACGAAGGGGGTACTGTGATTGCAGTCATAGACTACGGCGCAGGCAACCTCAGGAATGTCTGTAAGGCGCTGGAACACGTGGGCACGCCGCCGACGCTGACCAGCGATGTCGGCGAGATCAAACGCGCCGATAAAATCGTACTGCCCGGCGTCGGCGCATTTGCCGATTGCCTGCACGGACTGCAAAGCCGCGGACTTTTCGAACCCTTGCAGCGGATTGCCCGCGCAGGCACACCGCTGTTAGGCATCTGTGTCGGCATGCAGTTGCTGTTCGATGTCGGCGAAGAGATGGGCGAATGGCGCGGCATGGGATTGATTCCGGGGCGCATCGTGCGTTTCGATTTCGGCCAGCAGACGCGGGAGCAGGTCGGGGGTATCCGCATCAATCACAACGATGACGACTCACAGTCCGTCAACTTGAAAGTACCGCATATCGGCTGGAACCAGATTGATCCGGTTCGCGAACATCCGGCGCTGATTGGCGTGCGGGCAGGAAGCTACGCCTACTTTGTGCATTCCTATCACCCGGTTGCGGAAGATGCGAGTTGTATTGTGGCGACCACCCACTACGGCTACAATTTCGCGTCCATCGTCGCCGCAGGAAACATCTGGGGCATCCAGTTCCACCCGGAGAAAAGCCAGGACACCGGCCTGCGTATTCTCCGCAACTTCGTGGAGGCAGTGTAATGTTTATCGTGTATGCGGCGATCGATCTCCGAAACGGAAAGGTCGTGCGCCTGCGCCAGGGGGACCCCGCACAACAGACCGTTTACTCAGAGGATCCGGTCGCCATTGCGAGCCGCTGGGCTGGCGAAGGCGCCCACTGGCTGCACGTCGTCAATCTGGACGGCGCATTTGACGACGCCGCCGCCGCACGCGCAAACCGCCAGTCGCTGACCAGCATCGCTGCCGCGGTAAAAGTCAACATTCAGTTTGGCGGCGGCCTGCGGTCGATGTCGGATATCAAATCAGCATTCGATTCAGGCGCGAACCGCGTCGTGCTCGGCACGGCTGCCGCAGAGGACCCGCGCCTGGTGTCCGATGCGATTTCGCAGTACGGCGCTGAACGCATTGTCATCGGCCTTGACTCGCGCGATGGCATGATCGTGACGCGAGGCTGGAAGCAGGACACCCCGCTGTCTGCCGCGGAACTGGGCGCACGCATGCATGAGATGGGCGTCATTCACGCGTTATATACGGAAGTGGGACGCGACGGCATGATGAGCGGGCCTGCCGCGGAGATGACCGGCGCACTCGCGCAACTGACGAACCTGCATGTCATCGCGTCGGGCGGCGTACGCAACCTCGACGATATCAAGGAAATCCTGCAATACGCCGGGCGCAGCGTCAGCGGTGTCGTCGTTGGACGCGCCCTGTACGAAGGCACGCTGTCATTACGAGCCGCTCTGGATGCGGCGAAGGGCTACTGATGCTGGCCAAACGAGTCATTCCCTGTTTCGACGTGGCGGATGGCCGCGTCGTCAAAGGCGTCAATTTCGTCAACCTGCGCGATGCCGGCGACCCGGTCGAACAGGCGCGCGTCTATAACGATGAGCGGGCCGACGAACTCGTTTTTCTCGACATCATGGCGTCGCACGAAGGGCGCGGCACAACCATTGAGATGGCGCGCCGCGTCGCCGACGAGGTGTTCATTCCGTTCACCATCGGCGGCGGCGTACGCCAACCCGAGGACTTTCGCGAGTTGCTGCTGGCGGGCGCGGACAAGGTCAGCGTCAACAGCGCGGCGGTGCGCAATCCCGACCTGATCAATGAGGCGGCGTACCGGTTCGGCGCACAGTGCGTGGTCGTCGCCATCGACGCGAAGGCGGATCGCTCACTCAACGGCTGGCGTGTCTATCTGAATGGCGGCCGCGTGCCGACCGACCTCGATGCCGTGCAATGGGCAATCGAGGCGGAACGGCGCGGCGCGGGCGAGATCCTGTTGACCAGTATGGATACTGACGGCAGGCAGGACGGCTATGACCTTCCACTGTTGCACACCCTCAGTCACGCCGTGAGCATCCCGGTCATCGCATCTGGCGGTGCCGGCAGACTGGAGCACTTCCTGGAAGCCATCCAGGCCGGCGCCAGCGCCGTACTGGCAGCATCGGTATTTCACTATAAAACCTTCCGCGTCGGCGAAGTCAAGCAATATCTGGCCGCACACGGCGTGCCGGTCAGAACATGACTGACGGCGCACAGGCTATAATCGCCGCGATGTCCACGCCATTGAAATACGAGACTAACGGTCTGATCCCCGCTATTGTTCAGGATGCCATCACCGGCCGCATCCTGATGCTGGGATGGATGAATGAAGAATCGCTGGCGCTGACGCGCGAACAGGGCGAGGTGTGGTTCTACTCGCGCAGCCGCCAGGAATTGTGGCATAAAGGCGCCACCAGTGGACACGTGCTGCGCGTGCGCGAGCTGCGCACGGACTGTGACAGCGATGTCATACTGGTGCGCGCCATTCCGGCCGGCCCAACCTGCCATACGGGACGCGAAAGCTGCTTCTGGCAGAACCTGGATGGTGATGTCATCCCCAACCCGCCTCCTTCAGGTTTCATCGACGAGTTAGCCGACATTGTCGCGCAACGTCACCATGCGTCGCCGGATGACAGTTACACGGCGCGCCTTTTCGCCAAAGGACGGCATAAGATCGCGCAGAAGGTGGGTGAGGAAGGATTGGAAGTGGCAATGGCCGGTATCGCGCAGGACGACAGCCGCCTGATTGACGAGTCTGCGGACCTGCTCTACCACCTGCTCGTACTTCTAGATGAGCGGCAGGTGTCGCTCAGCGCCATTCTGCAGCGCCTGCAACAGCGCCACAGCGAGAGAGAAACATTGGCAACAAAGGCATAGGGTATGCCGCCGGTCTCCACGTCAACCCCATCACTTCGCCCTGCCCGTTACCGTTTCACGGCTAAGCTGCTTGTTATACTGCTCGTTCTCCTGGCCGGAACGGCGCTGCGTTTCTTTGCGCTGCAATCTACAGACCAGCGATTGGGAAACGATGACAGCTACTACGCGCTGGACGCTGCATCACTCATCGCCCATCCCAGATTGACGCCGTTTTTCCCTGACAATTTAGGGCGCGAGAGCGGCTGGATGTATCTGCTGGTGCCGTTCCTGGCGTTTATCGGTTACATCCCATTCGCTTCGCACTTCGCGTCGGCTTGTGTCGGCATACTGACGATCGCTGCCGTTTACCGCCTGGCGAATGTCGTATTGCGCGGATACGGGGGCGTCTGGTCGGCCGCTGCAATTGCCGCGATATTCGGTCACGTCGCGATGAGCTACATCGGGTACCGCGCCATCACGTATCCCCTCGTCGCAGCGCTGGCGTTGTCATTCCTGCTCGAAGCCATTCGCGACGAGAGCCAACGCAAGTGGATATTGGGCGCAATCTTCAGCGGCCTGCTGGCATATACGTACTTCGCTGCCCGCGCGGTCATGCTCCTGTGCGGACTCATCATGTTAGTCGGGTTGGCAAAGCGCAGCCAGCGACCCGGCGCCATTATCGCCATCACCCTGGCATCTCTGATTGCACTGCCGCAGGTTCTATATACATTTACGAATCCGGATGCGGCAATCGGGCGCGTCGTATACTCGGCTACACTCAGCACACAATCGATTGAGGCAAGCATCGTCGGCTGGCTTAAAATGCCGTTCACTTATGGTGACACTAATCTAGAGCACAACATACCCGGGCGGCCGTTATTCGATCCAGCTATGGGGGTGTTGTGGGTGCTTGGACTGACAGCGTCAATTATTCTGCATCGACGTGTCTACCGACAAAGGCCATATGCCGTCCTGGTGTTCATCTTAGCGGCGCTGGCAATGCTACCTTCAGTCATCAGCTATGGCCCGCCGAACACGCTGCGCGCAATTGGTCTTTTCATCCCTCTGGCAATTCTGACAGGCGCCGGTGCGTTACTGATCGAAATCGTCGCACGTCAGATCCCCTTTCGCTTGATATTGCGTTTGAGCCGCTTCGGATTGATGGGTTTGCTTGCCGCGTCGGCAATCAGCACAGTCAATGACATTAAACTGTGGGTCAATCAGCCAGGACAGTATTCAACACGGCGACAGTACGACCACGAAGCGGCGGACTACTTCAAAAATAACCTGTCGACGACAACACCGGTCTATTTCAATCCGGAGTATCTGGCCTTCGACAACCTCCCGCCCTCACCGGTTCGTCTTCGCGCCATCGATCTGCGACCCAGGCATGTCGGGACCATCGACACCAGGAAATGTCTTGCGATACCCGATGTACCGTCCGGTTACTCCGCTTTTGAAAATCAGGACACGCATCTCAACTTCGTAGAGACCATGTCACCGTGGGCAACCGTGAAACAGTTGCAGCAGAAGGTATACGTGGCCGATGCTGTGACGACCTACACGCAGACCATATACCTCGTCACCCCAAAAGCAGATTTGGCCCGTAGACTGGGCGCACAACCGGTTACGTTATCGAGCAGTCGCGGCGCTGTCTTCAACATGGGTGTATCCAGTCAATTCGCAACAACCGCCGCAGGCAGGGGATTAACGGTAACGTTATTATTCAGGGCGCTCCGGCCACTGGCATTCGATTATCGCGTCACGCTATCGTTGGTAGATCGCACTGATCTATACGGCGGCACGAACGTCTGGACGAAGGTTGATGACGCCATCTGCGATATCTACCCGGGCAGCGAATGGATGACGAGTGAATCGATTATCCGCACGTTCCATATGCCGATTCCCGCCAAAATGCCAAGTGGCCGGTATGAGTTAATGATTCATGTATACGGCGGCATACCGAACAAGAGTTCGGAAAACCTGGCGGTGTCA
>JAKALH010000194.1 GCA_021813225.1 Chloroflexota bacterium | reverse complement strand
GCTTCGATACTGCGGCCCGCGCCCGGCGTGTTAACGGCGATGTTGTTATTCGCGCTGGTGATGTGCACCGTCGCGGCGGCTTCGGGCGGGAACCGGCATACGATGTCGCCGCCGGCGCTGACACTGGCCGGCACGTTCGTCGAGGCAAATGAAAGTTTGGCATCGCCGCCGACATCGGCCTGGATGCCCAGGATTCCCTGCGCGTTCAAGTCCCCGCCGATTTTCTCGAAGGCAAGCGGGCCGGGCGCGCCGCCGGTGGAAACATCGCCGCCGATATTGCCGGCGCTGAATTCGCCCTGCACACCGACCGCCCGCAGGTCGCCGCCCAGGTTGCCAATCGAGGTCCTGCCGTTCACACCCTCGATGAACAGGTCCCCGCCGACGTTGCCCGCGCTCAGGGAGCCATTCGCACCGCGGATCGACACATCGCCGCCGACGTTGTCGAATTCCACATCGCGCGCATCGAGCAGGCTGAGATCGCCGCCGATATTGTCGATATGAAGCGCGCCGCCGATATGTTTCAACGACGCATCGCCCGCGACTGTGCCGATGCGCGCCTCGCCGCTGTGGCGCAGCGACAGCTCGCCGGCTGCGTTATCCACCTGGATACGCCCCTGCACGGCTTTGATCTGCAAATCGCCCTGCGACTGTTCGACGGTCAGGGTTGCGTTGTGCGGTACGCGCACGACGGCATCGCCTTCGCAGCGCAGCCGCGTGACCTGGCCGTCGTCCTGTCGCATCGATAAATCGCCCTCGGCTTTGGCATACACTTCGGGACGCTCCCAGCCCAGCAGGCGCAACGAGCCGCTGGCCTGTTCGATGACGACGTCCGGCTTTTCGCCGGCATTCATATACTGCTCGTGAGTCATGATTCCTCTCCCTGCAACAGGCGCATGGCGTCTTCCGCGCTGATGCGCCCCCGATCCAGATCATCCAGCACGCGCCGGCGTTCCTCATCCGAGATTTTCACCGGCGGTTCCTCGCGGCCCGGCTCATAACCCAGCGCCCGGATAATCTCCAGCAACCGGCTGCGCAGGGTGGGGTAAGACAGGCCGACTTCGCTCTCCATGCGGTTTAACTTGCCCTCACAGCGCACAAAAGTCTCGACAAACTGAAGCTGCTCCGCAGACAGCCGCATGAATCGGCCGGTCTCGAAGCGGCCCTCCACGGTCGTATCGCAATTCTGGCAGTAGAAGCGGGTGACCTGAATGTCGCCGCCGCAGATAGGACATTGTGCGGGTAATGTGTTCATTGGCACCTCCGTGCCGTGCGATGCGGAAAGGCACCGCGCAGGTGCGCTCTAAGTTGGTTGCCGTATATTTTTGACACATTGGCCCGGCGACTCCAAGTCGCGGGCAACTGGTGCCAAGCCCCCTAAAATGGGGCTGGCAGCCGTCTTTAGACGGCTTGGCGCTGCGTTGCGCGCGGTTTCAACCGCTGCGAAAGGTGCCATGAATTTCTGGCAGCTCACCTAGAATATAGCTGCATCCGCGCGGGCGGAAGTCACAGATTGCCGATAGATCGGCGCAGCCTGTCGCCTGGTCATCTGCTTCAGGTTTTCGCCAGTTGCCACCAGGCGCTCGCCGGCCCACAGCAATATGCCATCCCACAGCCGGTTCCGCTTGCTGGTCGTCAGGCGCGCCAGCCGAGCCTCATCCGCTTCGCGCAGATACTCCTCATAGCGGATATTAAGCAGATTATGTTGATTGTCCAGATACATCGCAATCACCTCTCCAAAGGAAACGTGAAAAATTACACTTTTAACTTGACGCCGATAATACATCCTAGTTTTAATTTTGTCAACAGATTTTTTGATATTTTCAAATATATCTTTAAGTTTTAGGAAGGCGTCAATAGTAGAAGCAGTTGTGCCGTTATGACACGGCCTGGGATTAATTTGACGTATGATGTGTCATAATTCGCTTGAACCGATCTGTTTTCCCAAATGGAGTATGCTTGTAGGCGTAGGACGCGATGCGCCGCAGGAATGCGGCTGATTCGATCAGGTGAACCAATGTACAAACGGATTCTGGTTCCACTGGATGGTTCCTCGACTGCTGAAGCGATATTGCCGCAGGCACAGATGCTGGCGGAGTGCGACGGTGCGGAGATCGTGCTGTTGACGGTTGTCCCTTACCCCAATATCGATTACTTCATCCCGGAGCCGGCGCTGGCAAACGCCGCGCGCGAGAACCAGGTGAACGAGCGCCGCACCTATTTGAAGCGCATGGCAGACCGCCTGGCCGCCGCCGGGTTGCAGGTGCGGATGGAATTGTGCGACGGGCCGGTCGCCGAGGCGATTCTCGATTATGCCGACAGGACCGCCGCCGACCTGATCGCCATGTCCACCCATGGCCGCAGCGGCCTGGGGCGCTGGCTGATGGGCAGCGTAGCGGAGCGCGTGTTGCACGCCGCTAAAGTGCCGGTGCTGCTGGTGCGCCCTTCCTGATGCTCGTATCCGGCGCAGGCGCGGCTTATTCCGTCAGCATCACGCGCCGCAGTTCAGACAGGTCGGCGGCGCCCACGCAGAACATCGTCACGCGCAACTGGCGCAGCATCACCTCAATCTCGTCGTAGACAGCCTGGTCCGACTGCGCGGCGGCGCGCAGGAACGGGCCGGCCATGCCGAACATGGCGGCGCCGAGGGCGAGGCACTTGGCCCCGTCCACGCCGTTCTTCAGGCCGCCGCTGGCGATGACCGGCATGTACGGCGCGACGGTGCGCACATTGCGCACGGATTCGACCGTTGAGATGCCCCAGTCGGCGAACGCGGCGGCGACGCGGCGCTGGATGTCCGTCCTGGCGCGATACATCTCCACCTGGCTCCAGGAGGTGCCGCCGGCCCCGGCGACGTCGATGCCGGATACCCCCGCCTCCACCAGTTGCCGCGCGGCCGGTTGTGAAATGCCCCAGCCAACTTCCTTGGCGATGACCGGCACAGGCATGGCCCTGACGACGGTTTCGATTTTCCGCAGCAGGTTTGACCAGTTGACATCGCCTTCGGGCTGCAGCGCTTCCTGCAGCGGGTTCAAGTGCAGCACCAGCGCGTCGGCCTGCACCATGTCGATGGCCTGGCGGCACTGCTGGGTGCTGAAGCCATAGTTCAACTGCACCGCGCCGATATTGGCGAACAGGACGATATCGGGCGCGACATCGCGCACCTGAAAGGTAGGCGCCAGCTCGGGGCGAACCACCGCCGCGCGCATCGAACCCAGGCCCATCGCCACGCCTTTGGCCTGCGCCGCAATCGCCAGGTTGCGGTTGATCAGGCGCGCTTCCTCAGTCCCGCCGGTCATGCACGAAATCAGCAGCGGGCCGTTGAGGTGCTTTCCGAAGATATCCATCTCCAGGTCGATGGCGCGCATGTCCAGTTCAGGCAGCGCCTGATGCACGAAGCGCAATTTCTCCAGCCCGGCAGTGGTGCGCGAAGCGACGTCCTGCTCCAGGTTGATCTTTATGTGATCCGATTTGCGTTGCTCCAGACTTCCCTGTGTCACTTCATTCTCCTTGGCCGGGGGCTGCTGCACCCTCTGATCGTAACTCAAATCCGGGCGCGGTGTTTCTCTCCCATAGTGGACACGCACGCGCGGCCGGCACCGGACGCAGCCACCCAAATAGGATACAATCTCAGCCTTAAGGCATATTTAGGAGGATCTATCAATGGCAGAACAAGGAACATTCGAACGCGTCAAGGCTCTGGTCGTGAAGCTGCTGGGCGTTGCCGATGATAAGGTGACCATGGAAGCGCGCTTCCGCGAAGACCTCGAAGCGGATTCGCTCGATCTGGTAGAGCTGATCATGGCTTTTGAGGAAGAGTTTGGCGGTGAGATATCGGATGAGGATGCGCAGAAAATCACCACTGTCGGCGAGGCCGTCCGCTACCTGGACGAGCGCATCTCCACCAAGTAACGCTTTATCGACTCCCCCCAACGCCTTTATTCAAGCCGATCCATGCTCATGTGATCGGCTTTGTTTTGTTGAAAGCCCGTGTATCTACGACCGGGCAGCCAGGAAATCCTCCACTTCGCGCCTTGACGGTATGGCCGGCAGCGCGCCCGCCCGCGTGACCGACAGCGCCGCGGCCGCCGCGGCGAATGCGGCCGCAGCCCGTTCGTCCGCGCCTTTGCTCAGCCGTACGGCCAGCGCGCCGGCAAAGGTGTCGCCGGCACCCAGCGTATCCACGACGGGAACCGCATAACCCGGCAGATGCCCGGACCAGCGCAGACCGTCTACCCAGGCGCCACCCGCGCCCAGTGTGACGTAAACGCCGCCCGCGCCCAGCGCCCGGATGGCCGCGGCGGCCCGCGCCGCGCCGTTCGTATCGCGCACCGGGATGCCGCTCAGCGCGCCGGCTTCCTGCTCGTTCACGGTGACGGCATCGCACAGCGGCAGCAGGTCCGGCAGGCTGCGTCCCGCGGGTGCGGCGTTGAGTATCGTGCGCACACCGGCGGCCCGCGCAATGCGCAATGCCGTCTCCACTGCCGCGGGGCTGGTCTCCAGTTGAACCAGCAGCGCCTGCGCGGAGACGATTATCCCGGCGTGTCGCTCGACATCTGCGGCGCTCAGCGCGCCATTGGCGCCGTTAGCGACCACGATTTCCGTCGCGCCGGCGATGTCGCGCACAATGATGAAACAGCCGCTGGTTGCGCCGCTGCGCCGGACTATCGCGCGGGTATCCACGCCCTCGCGCGCGACCGCCGACACCAGCGCATCGGCAAGGATGTCATCCCCGACGGCACCGATGAGGCTGGCGCGCCCGCCCAGCCGCGCCGCCGCGCAGGCCTGGTTGGCGCCACGGCCGCCGCAGTCGGCCCGCGACTCCTGGCCGTGCACCACGCCGCCCGGCTGCACCAGTTGCCGGGCGCGGATGCTCACGTCCAGCAGCAGGCTGCCGACCACGGCGATGGAGACCGATGCCATCTATGATTGCGCCAGCGGCTCTATGGTTCGGGCGATGGCTGCATCGTAGACCTGCTCCAACCCTGCCAGAACGCGCTGCATGGCGGCGCCGCGCTGGCCGGCGGCGACTTCATACAGATCGACCAGGTCGGCGGCCAGCGCCGCGAGCGACTCGCGCGGCTTGCGCGTGCGAACCAGTTTCCGCACGCCGGACTGGGCTGCCTTCAGATAAGCCTGGGTGCGGGCCGCCAGCGCGCTGCCGCCGGCCGGCCCGCTGGCGGGCACGATGACCTTGATCTTGCGGTTGCGCCGGAGATTCGCCAGCAACGGCAACCACGCGTCGATATTGGCATTCAGCAGACCGGGCGGCTCGGCGCCCGCCACCAGCGAACCCGTAAACACCACGCCGGTGTCGCGCACCATCACGATGGAGCTGCCGGGCGAGTAGCCGGCCGCGCTGCTGATGTCGATGCGCACCGGGTTTTCCAGCCCGAGCGTAAAGGTAGCGGACTCGCTGTACGTCATATCGGGCAGCACGGCTCGTTCGCGCAACTGAACCGGCGAAAGCGGCTCCAGCATGCGCGGCTGAGATGCCTCCAGGGCGGCATACAACTGGTTGAACCCCGCGTCGTGGATGATGGCCGGCAGGCCGAATGCGCCCAGGTTGGGGGCCAGCGCCTTCAGCGCGTCGCTGTTCACGCGGTCCGCCGCAGTAAAAATGATGGCCCGCAACGGCCGCGGCGCCAGTTGCTGGATCTGCGCGCGCCACTGCAACGCCTCGTCCACATTGAGCGGCAGGTCGATGCTGACTGCGCCGTCCCTGTCCACCACGCAACCGACGTTCAGCCCGTCCGCCGTCGTGTGCACATAGATGTTCTCATTCAGTTTTTGCATGGCTTGTTCCATCTGGTTATACCGTTACGGCGTCATACGGGCCGCCGCCCAATCCAGCGCCGCCTGCGCCGCGGCGCCATCGGCGGCCGGCGCGCTGCCCTGCGCAAATTCGCTGGAGCCGCCGCCTTTCGCGCCGCTGGTGTTCATGGCGCCCAGCGCGCCGCGCAGCAGCGCGCCCATATCGTCGGGCAGGTCGCTGGAACGCGCGAAGCACAGACAGGCGCGCCCGCCCGCCGTGCCGCCCAGCAGCGCCACGACGCCGCGC
>JAKALH010000193.1 GCA_021813225.1 Chloroflexota bacterium | reverse complement strand
GCTCGCCCAGCCCGACGATGCCTTCGTCGGTGTGCACCTTCAGAAACAGCCAGCGCGGCTTGACGTGCATGGTCTCAAGCCTTGTTATCTTCACCTTTTTACCCCCTTTGATACAGATCGTCTGCACCCATTCTGCAACCAATCCAACGCGAAGGGAAATCGATTCCCTACAGCGGGATATTGCCGTGTTTGCGCGGCGGGTTGGAGTCGCGCTTGTTGCGCAGCATCTCCAGCGCGTTGATCAGCCGCGGGCGCGTTTCGTGCGGCTCGATGATATCGTCGATGTGGCCGTTGGCGGCTGCCACGTACGGGTTGGCGAAATCCTCCTTGTACTGCGCGATGAGTTCGGCGCGGCGGGCGTCCGGCGATTCAGCGGCGGCCAGTTCGCGGCGATAAATGATTTTAACGGCGCCGTCTGGCCCCATTACCGCCAGTTCGGCGGACGGCCAGGCCAGCACCAGGTCGCCGCGCGTGCTGCGCGGACTCATCACGCAATAGGCGCCGCCGTAGGCTTTGCGCGTGATGACGTTGATCTTCGGCACGGTCGCCTCGCAGTAGGCGTACAGCAGCTTGGCGCCGGCGCGGATGATGCCGCCGTGCTCCTGCCCCACGCCGGGCAGGAAGCCCGGCACGTCCTCGAAAGTGATGATGGGGATGTTGAAACTGTCGCAGTAGCGCACGAAGCGCGCGGCCTTCCCGCTGGCGTTGATGTCCAGCACGCCGGCCAGCACCTGCGGCTGGTTCGCCACGATGCCCACCGAGTGGCCGCCCATATGGGCGAAACCGACGATGATGTTGCCCGCAAAGTGCTCGTGCACCTCGAAGAAGCGCCCGTCGTCCACCACGCTGCGGATGACTGCCTTCATGTCGTAGGGTTTGTTGGCGTTGTCGGGCACGATGGTGTCGAGCAGCGCGTCGGTGCGCAGCGGGTCGTCGTGTGTCACGGCCTGGGGCGGCTCTTCCATGTTGTTGGAGGGCAGGTAGCTCAGCAGCACCCGCAGCAGGTACATGCAGTCGCCCTCGCTTTCGGCAGCCACATGGGCCACGCCGCTGACGCTGTTGTGCACGTTGGCGCCGCCCAGCTCCTCGAACGACACGTCCTCGTGGGTGACGGCCTTGACTACATCGGGGCCGGTCACGAACATGTAACTGGTGCCCTTCACCATGAAGATGAAATCGGTGAGCGCCGGCGAATACACCGCGCCGCCCGCGCACGGGCCCATGATGACGCTGATCTGCGGCACCACCCCGCTCGACATGGTGTTGCGCAGGAAGATTTCCGAATAGCCCACCAGCGACAGCATGCCCTCCTGGATGCGCGCGCCGCCGGAGTCGTTGATGCCAATGATCGGCGCGCCGTTCTTCAGCGCCATATCCTGCAATTTGACGATTTTTGCCGCGTGGGCCTGGCCCAGGCTGCCGCCCATGACGGTGAAGTCCTGCGAGTATACGTATACCAGCCGCCCGTCGATGGTGCCCCAGCCGGTGATGACGCCGTCGGTGAGCAGCGTCTGTTTATCGGTGCCGTTGGCGCCGCGGTTGGTCACGAAGGCGTCGATTTCGCGGAATGAGCCTTTATCCAGCAGGATTTCGATGCGCTCTCGCGCGGTTAAGCGCCCCTTGGCGTGCTGAGCGGCGATCTTGTCGGCGCCGCCCCCGAGTTGCGTCCGGGCGCGCAACTCGCGCAGGCGTTGTACGCGCGGGTCAATTGGTTGGTCTTGCATGCGCCCTATTGTAAGTCGATAATGGAACACCCGGCGCGCCGCGGTTACGGGCCTATGGCTTCTGCCCGCCGGCTTTCTCCTGTTTCAACCATTCCAGGTAGCGCGCTGCCTGCGCGAACAGGCGACGCGTGCCGGGCCAGGCCAGCGTTCCGATCACCAGCGCCAGGACGGTAGTATCCAGTATGGCATAGAAACCCAGCGTCGCCGTCGATTCGCTGGAACGCCCCAAGGCCAGCCGGTTCAGCCATAGATTCGCCATATAGATGGCGGTTACGGCGATGGTGAAACGCGGCGCCCACGGGTTCAGGCGGGCGATGCCGAACAAGCAGGCGGCGAAACCGGCGGCCCACAGCGCGCCTATGGCGCCGACGTAGATGGGCGACAGGTCGGTAGCCAGGCGCGGCAGTTCGACCGCCTGCTGGATGGATATCACCGCGCGAACCACGTTCTCGACGAACAGCGCCAACAGGATGAATGACAGCAGCAAGGTCGCGGGCGTGTGCTTTAGCTTGTGCGGTGTATCCTGCGCCACTCACGCCTCCAGCAGTCTGGCGGCGCGTTCGGCCATCAGCGGCGCCCAGGCCGGCCCATAGGCGCCGGCGCCCAGCGCATAGACCACCGTGCCGCCCGCTTCCAGCCGGTCGACCAGCGGTACGCCATCGGGCGCAAATGCCGTGACGCCGGTGTGCCAGTCTGCGGTGTGCGCCGCCAGCGCCGGCAGGTGCGTATGCAGGAACTGCGCGATGTCGCCGGCCGGGTCGCCGCGGTTGTCGGCATGCCAGGCTGCGATGCGCAACCGGCCGTCCAGCGTCTGCGCCACAATCAACTGCGCCTGATCGACGATCAACGGCATGGGCGTGACCTGCAGCACCTGCTGAAACAGGGCAGGCGCGTCGCTGAGCGGCTTGGACGTCCACGTGACGCTGCGCACGATGCGGGCGGCGTCAGCCAGATACGGCGACAGCAGCCCCGCGTAGGCGTTGGTCGCCAGGACGACGGCATCGGTGTCGATGGAATACCCGGCGGCCAGGGCGCGCAGTTGCCCGCCGCGCCATTCCAGCGACTGAATCTCGATGTTCTCGTGCACGCTGATGTTCGGGTGCCGCATCAGGCGCGCGGTCAACGCCTCCAGGTCAATCAGCACGCTGTTGTGCACCACCAGCCCGCCGCTGTAACGCGCAGGCACGGCGCCGCCTTCGGTCTCCCAGGTGAGTTTCGGCCGGGTTCCCTTCAGTTCATCGTAGAGGGCGTGCAGGGCATCGGTGCCGGCGACACTGCTGGCCGTGTGCACCACGCGACAGGCGCGCGAGGCAACGCCCAGGCGCAGGGCCGTGCTGCTGACGGCCTCCACGCCGCGCAGGGTATCGGCCAGATGTTCGCGCGTGGGCGAGGGGGTCGCCAGGCCGACGGCGCGCCGGGTGGCTGCCTGGGCGGTGCGCTGAGCATCGACGACGGACACGCGCAGCCCGCCGACGGCCAGCGCATTGGCGATGAAAGCGCCCACCAGTCCGGCGCCGACGACAAGTGCTTCCCTGCCTGTGTTGCGGGCTACCATGACCGGTGTGACGCGACGAGAGACGGCGGGTTGCGGCGCGGTTGCGCTGGCTGCCGTCTCTCAGGCTGAACGTGAATCAGACGCAGGCTAGCGGCTCGTTGTTTTTTTGGCGGCTGGCTTCTTGGCAGCGGATTTTTTCGCTGCGGGCTTCTTGGCAGCGGGCTTCTTCGCCGCGGGTTTTTTAGCGGTCGGCTTCTTGGCTGCGGACTTCTTGGCGGCCGGCTTCTTTGCCGCGGGCTTCCTGGCGGCTGGCTTCTTGACGGCCGGGGCAGGCACTGCGACGGGAGCACTCTCTGTTGCGGTTTCGACTACGGTTGCGATTTCCACTTCTATCACCTCATGATTTGGATTGACGGGCACAACGGACGTCGTCTCTTCAGCCGCCTTCTGACGGGCGGGCTTGAAGCCAGAGTGGTGCGCCGGCGATTTGGCTGGCTCCGGCGCGCCGTCGCTCACGCTGACCGCCGGGGCGGTTTGACCAATAGCGCGTGAATCGGCGGCGGGGCTGGACTTCAGATAGTCCAGGACCTCACGGGCATGGCTGGCGGGTGTCACTCGCGCCCAGGCGTGTTCGACTCTGCCATCCGGGCCGATGATGAAGGTGCTGCGCTGGATGCCCATGTAATTTCTGCCATACAGGCTCTTCTCCACCCACACGCCAAACGCCTCGGCGACCGCATGTTCCTCATCAGCCAGCAGCGGGAACGTGAGGCCGTAGCGGGCGCGGAACCGGGCGTGCGATGCGACGCTGTCCGGGCTGATGCCGTAGACGGGCACGCTCATCGTGTTGAAGTCCTGCAGGGTATCGCGGAAGTTGCATGCTTCGAGGGTGCAGCCGGTGGTGTTGTCTTTGGGATAGAAGTACAACACGAAGCGCTGTCCCAGCAGTTCGGACGACTTCACCACGCCGAGCGTGTCGGTGGGCAACGCGAAGTCCGGTATGGAATCGCCCGTCTGCAGCAAGTGTTTCTCCGCCATGACAATAATCGCTAACAAGTTTACTGCGTGATGTATGCATAAGTCAATATCTGAAGCAAAGTTTTTCGACGAGATGGGCATCATCGCGCGTCGTCATACGGGCATCCAGTAAACCCGACAGGTCTGGCAGACCTGTCGGGTTTGGCCGCGGCCTGCGTGCGAAGGACGCGCCGCAACGGTCATCGCCGCCATTTGACAACACCGGCCTCCTCTGGAATAATCGGCCCCGTTGGGGAGTAGCCAACTGCACCGGAGGCGTCAACGCCAAAGGGCAGGGCGGCCTGTCGTCAATACAGCGGTGCGCAGCGCCGCTCGGCAGACCGAATGTGACTGGCACAACTGGCGAGACCATCACGAAGACAACGTGGTGGTCTCGTTTCATTTACGAGAACCTCCACCGGAAACAGGCATCGGTATCGCCGGAGGTAATCGAGCGTGTCAGACTGGTATCAACGTACAACGGACGACGCCCTGCAGACGCTGGGCGTGGATGCATCGCGCGGGCTGGACGACAGCGGTGCGGCGCGGCGGCTGGCTGAAAGCGGCCCCAACGTGCTCATCGACAGTGGCATGAAGTCGCCATGGCGCATCCTGTGGGAGCAGTTCAGCGCGACCATGGTGCTGATTCTGATCATCGCCGCGCTGGTATCCGGCCTGCTGGGCAGGGTCAACGAGACGGTCAGCATCCTGGCCATCGTCGTCCTGTTCGGCCTGCTGGGGTTCGCGCAGGAATACCGCGCCGAGAAGGCGCTGGCGGCGCTGAAGAAGATGGCCGCCCCGCAGGTGCGCGTCCGGCGCGGCGGCGGCGTGCGCCAGTTGCCCGCGCGTGACCTGGTTCCCGGCGACATCGTGCTGCTGGAGGCCGGCAACATCGTCCCCGCCGACGGCCGCATTATCGAATCTGCCGCCCTTGCCATTCAGGAGTCCATGCTCACCGGCGAATCCGAGCCGGCGGCGAAAATCACTGCGCCGCTCAGCGGCGACGACCTGCCGCTGGGCGACCGCCACAATATGGCTTACATGGGCACGCTCGTCACGGGTGGGCGCGGCGCGCTGGTTGTGACGGCGACTGGCATGCGCGCCGAACTGGGGCGCATCGCCGCGGCGCTGCAGTCCGTTCACGAAACACAGACACCGTTGCAGGTGCGGCTGGACCAGTTGGGCCAGTGGCTGGCCGTGGCCGGCCTGGCGGCGGCGGCGCTGGTCATGGGACTGGGCCTGCTGCGCGGCGACGGCCTGCGCGAAACGTTTCTCCTGGGCGTCAGCGTGGCGGTGGCAGTCGTCCCCGAAGGCCTGCCGGCGGTGGTCACCTTTACGCTGGCGCTGGGCGCGCGCCGTCTGCTCAAGCGCCAGGCCCTCATCCGTAAACTGCCGGCCGTCGAAACCCTCGGTGCCGTGACGGTCATCTGCTCCGATAAGACCGGCACGCTGACGGAGAACCGCATGACGGTGGTCATGCTGGACGCGGCGGGGCACCGCCTGGACATGCAGGAACTCGACCCGCGCCACGCCCTTGCCGGCGCCGCGCGGGATGGCGTGACGTCGCCGGTCAATCCAGCGTTCATGCTGCTGGTCGGGGGCGGCGCGCTGTGCAACGACGCATCGTTGCGGCATGAGCCGGGCGGGACTGAGACGCACGTGCTGGGCGATCCCACTGAAGCGGCCATGGTGGTCGCGGCGGCGCGGCTCGGCCTGCTTAAGGACGAACTGGACCGCCGGCTGGAGCGCGTCGCCGAGTTGCCTTTCGACTCCGAACGCAAGCGCATGACCACCGTCCACCGCGCCGGCGGCGCCGGTATCGTGCCGGGT
>JAKALH010000192.1 GCA_021813225.1 Chloroflexota bacterium | reverse complement strand
CATCTGCTGCCGATCACGCGCGGCATGCTCAGCACACTCTATGTGAAGCTGACGCCGCAGGCCGCGGAGCAGGACTGGCAGTCGATATTCGCGAAGCGCTATGAAGGTGAACCTTTCGTGCGCGTGCTGGACAAGGGCAAGCTATCCACCATCGCGCATACGGCCAATACCAATCTCTGCACGATATCCGTGCACCAGCAGAGCGGACCGCTGGCGACGACGCTGCTCGTCATCTCATCTATCGACAACCTGGTTAAAGGCGCGTCCGGTCAGGCCGTGCAGAGCATGAACCTGATGTTCGGCATGCCCGAAACCGAAGGACTTCTCTAGGTGATCGAGATCATACAGGCGTCCTCGCCTGAGCTAATCGGGCAGGCCAGGTCGCTGTTCCAGGAGTACGCCGATTACCTGGGTATTGACCTGTGCTTCCAGGACTTTCAAGAGGAACTGGCTGGCCTGCCCGGCGGCTACGCGCCGCCGGATGGCCGGCTGTTCCTGGCGCTTGACGATGGCGAACTGGCAGGCTGCATCGCATTGCACGCTCACACGCCGGGTGTAGCGGAGATGAAACGGCTGTATGTGAAACCCGGCCATCGCGGTAAACATGTCGGCAGACTGCTGGCGCAACGCGCCATCGACGACGCGCGAAAAATCGGATACACGAGCATGAAGCTGGATACGCTGAAGACGCTGGAAGAAGCGTATACGCTGTATCAGTCACTCGGTTTTAAGGAGTGTGCTCCCTACCGATATAACCCGATTGAAGGTGTTGTCTATATGGAGTTGAACCTGCGTCCCGTACAGGTATTCAAAGTAAGCGGCAACGAACTGGATGACCCGGCCTTCCGCAGTCGGTTTGCGGAGGCTATTGTCAATGTCGGTGCGACTGGCGCGCGCCCGGTCGTCGTGCACGGCGGCGGGAAGGAACTCACGATGCTGCTCAAGGCGATGCAGGTAGAGAGCCGTTTCGTCGACGGCCTGCGTGTCACCGACATGCGTACGCGCGACGCCGCGCTGATGGCGCTGAGCGGCCTGGCGAACAAACGTCTCGTCGCTGCGCTGCTCGCTGCAGGCGTGGACGCCCTGGGGATCAGCGGCGTCGACGCCGGTCTGGTGCGCGTCGAGAAACTCAATGACGCGCTGCAATACGTCGGCAAGCCCGTCAGAGTGCGCGCTGAGTTGCTGAAAGGCTGGATTGACGCCGGTATGGTGCCGGTAATAGCGCCGATGTCGCTGGGAATGGACGGCGAGATCTACAACGTCAATGCCGACCACATCGCCGGCGCCGTGGCCGCCGCCATGGATGCGTCGATACTGACCTTCGTCACCAACGTGCCTGCTGTGCTCGACCGCAATGGTGTGCCGATCAGGCAGTTAACCGCCTCGGCTGCTGAAACGTTGATCGCGCAGGGCGTCATTTTGGGCGGGATGATACCCAAGGTGCGCACCGCGCTTGAGGGGCTGGATGGCAACGTCAGCATGGTCCGTATTACCAACCTGGACGGCGTAAACGCCGGGTCAGGCACAACCTTTATCAGATAAACTGAACATCAAGGACTTTACACATGGGCAGAATACTCGAAACCTTACCAGTCGGCCAGAAAGTGGGGATTGCCTATTCCGGCGGGCTGGATACCAGCGCGGCGGTCACATGGATGCGCGAGAAGGGCGGTATCCCGTATGCCTATACCGCCAACCTGGGCCAGCCCGACGAAACCGACTACGACGATATTCCCCGCCGCGCGCTGAAGCACGGCGCGGAGAAGGCGCGCGTCATCGACTGCCGCAAGCAACTGGTGCAGGAAGGCCTGATTGCGCTGATGTGCGGTGCGTTTCACATCGGCAGCGCAGGCCGGATGTACTTCAACACCACGCCCCTCGGTCGCGCCGTCACCGGCACCATGCTTGTCAACGCCATGAAGGAAGACGGCGTCAATATCTGGGGTGATGGGTCAACTTACAAAGGCAACGATATCGAGCGCTTTTACCGCTATGGGCTGCTGGTGAACCCCGACCTGTACATTTATAAGCCCTGGCTGGACCCTCTTTTCGTCAGCGAACTGGGCGGGCGCAAGGAGATGAGCGAGTGGCTGGCGGCACGCGGGTTCCAGTACCGCATGGCTGCCGAAAAAGCCTATTCGACTGACGCCAATATCTGGGGCGCCACCCACGAAGCCAAGCACCTCGAAATGCTGGATACGAGCATGTATATCGTGCAGCCGATCATGGGTGTGCGCTTCTGGGATCCCGCGGTAACGATTGAGACGGAAACGGTCAAGATCACTTTCTTCGAGGGTTTCCCGGTTGAGATCAATGGCCGCGAATACAGCGATATGGTCGCGCTGGTGACCGAAGCCAACCGCATCGGCGGGCGGCACGGCCTGGGCATGTCCGATCAGGTGGAGAACCGCATCATCGAGGCGAAAAGCCGCGGCGTGTATGAAGCGCCCGGCATGGCGCTGCTGTACATCGCCTATGAGCGCCTGGTTAACGCCATCCACAACGAGGGCACGCTGGACAATTACCGCACCATGGGCCGCCGGCTGGGACGCCAGTTGTATGAAGGGCGCTGGTTCGACCCGCAGTCGCTGATGCTGCGTGAGAGCATCCAGCGCTGGGTGGGCAAAGCAGTCACCGGCACGGTGGCGCTGGAACTGCGGCGCGGCGAGGACTACACCATCGTCAATACGACCGGTCCCAACCTGACCTATAAGCCGGAGCGGCTGACGATGGAGAGCGGTAAAGGCGAGTTCGGCCCGCTGGACCGCATCGGCCAGCTTACCATGCGCAATCTGGATATTGCCGATTCGCGGGATAAGCTGGCGGTGTACGCCAAAGCCGGCGTGCTGCAGATCGACGGCGGCGGAGAACTCGGCCTGATCGAATCGTCTAAACCCGCTCCGGAGCCGGAAAAAAAGCTGCCGGCTGGCGGCGAGTGGCTGATCGACCTGGAAGGTTGATTGAGCCGGGTCTGACTCACAATGGATGTCAAAATCCGCCAGGCTATCCCTGCCGATGTGCCGCGAATAACGGAACTCATCGCCGCCAATGCGCGCCGGGGCGGCCTGCTGCCGCGCAGCGAGGCCAATATCCGCGCCTCGCTGAAGAACTTCGTGGTGGCTGAGATGGACGCCTGCGATCCGGAACAGGCCGGCGCTCCTTCGCAGCCGTGCGCCGTGGGGTGCGGCTCGCTGGTGCCGATGAGCACGGCGCTGGTGGAGCTGCGCTCGCTGGCGGTCGATGAATCGGTGCGCAGCGGTGGAATAGGCGGGCGGATTGTGCAGGAGCTGGTTCGCCTGGCGCGCGAGCGTAACTTCAGCACCATCTTCGCGCTGACCCGCGCGATAAGTTTCTTTGAGAAAGCCGGATTCGCAATCACGCCGAAAGAGAACTTTCCGGAGAAGGTCTTCCGCGATTGTGTGGCCTGCCCGCTGCTGTCCAACTGCGACGAGGTCGCCGTGACGATTCAGTTATCGGCGGGCGGCATCGTCATACCGGCTGGTCTGCCCCGCCTGGATGCGCGCGAGAAACAGATACCGGTGGAAGTCGTGCGGAATATGATCGAGACGGAAGGCGCGCGCAGCGTCAACATCGTGCGTGAACCGGTGAACAAGGTCGTGCTGGCCTACAGCGGCGGGCTGGATACCGCCTGTGCCGTGCCGTGGCTGCGCGAAACCTACGGCAGCGAAGTCATCTGTTTTGTGGCGAATGTGGGCCAGGGTTGGGACTTCGAGGCGATCCGCAAACGGGCGCTGGATTCGGGCGCGAGCAAGTGCATCGTCGAAGACCTGCGCGACGAATTCGCCAACGAATACTGCTTCCCGCTGGTGCAGAGCGGCGCCATCTACGAGCACAAGTACCTGCTGGGCGCCAGCATCGTGCGGCCGCTGATGGCCAGGCATCAGGTGGACATCGCCAACCGTGAGATGGCCGATGCGGTGGCCCATGCTGCGACCGGCAAAGGCAACGACCAGGTGCGCTTTGAGTTGACGTATATGGCGCTTAATCCGCGCCTGCGCGTCATCGCGCCGTGGCGGGAATGGAACCTGCGCGGCCGCGACGACGCCATTGCGTATGCGCAGGCGCACAACGTGCCGGTGAGCCAGACGCTGGGCAGCATCTACTCTGGCGACCACAGCCTGTGGCACCGCAGCTTCGAAGGCGGAAGTCTGGAGGACCCCTGGCGCGAGCCTGATGAAGCGCTGTATCGCACGACGGTTTCCCCCGAAGAAGCTCCAGACCAGCCCGAATATGTCGAGATCAGCTTTGTGTGCGGCATCCCGAAACGCATCAACGGCATAGATATGGGCGGTGCGGCGTTAATTGAAATGCTCAACGCGCTGGGTGCAAAGCACGGGGTGGGGCGCACAGACCTGGTGGAGAACCGCCTGATTGGCATGAAGTCGCACAGCGTCTACGAGGCGCCGGGCGGCACGATCCTGCGCGCCGCCCACCAGGGTGTCGAAGAACTGACACTTGACCGCGAGACGATGCACTACAAGCAGTTGGTGGCCTTGAAATACGGGGAACTGCTTTATGGCGGCCAGTGGTTTACCCCGCTGCGTGATGCGATTCAGGCGTTCATTACGGTGACACAACGCGATGTGACCGGGACAGCGCGCATCAAGCTGTACAAAGGCAGCGCCACACTCGTTGGACGGCAGGCGGCCTATTCCCTGTATCGGGAAGACCTGGCTACCTTCAGCCACGAAGATGTCTATAACCAGAAGGATGCGGAAGGCTTCATCCGGCTGTACGGATTGCCCATACTCGTCAAAGCGCAGGTGGACAGGTCACGCGCTGCGCCCCATGCGGACGGTTCGGCCTGATGCCTGTGGCGTGACCATCAGCGGCGTTTCCGCCCCCGTCCGCTTGCCCGCTTGATCACTGTCTTGTACTGGGCCGGCTCCGGGGGTACGTCAGGAGCCATTTCCAGTTCATCGCCGGCGACGGCCGCGCCCAGCCGGCGAACCTTTTCCCATTCGGGCGTCTTGTCGTCGATGTCGTTCAGGCGCTGGCGCAACTCGAAAACCTGATCGCGCAGCATGGCGGCCTTCTCAAACTCCAGGTCTTTGGCGGCCTGTTTCATCTGTTTTTCCAGCTCGATCAACAGCCGGTTCGCTTCATGCTTGGGCAGGTCGCGCACTGAGATGGCGCCTTCCTGCTGGCCCTCGCCGTAAGCCACCTTTGTCTCGGCGACGACTTTGACCCGCTCAGTCAGGTCGTGCACGGTTTTGTAGATCTGCACCGGCTCGATGCCGTGCTCCTGGTTAAAAGCGATCTGCTTCTTGCGCCGGCGCTCGGTTTCGTCCAGTGCGCGCTTCATCGAGTCGGTGACGTGATCGGCATACATGATCACCTTGCCGTGTACGTGCCGCGCGGCGCGCCCGATGGTCTGAATGAGCGAGGTCGTGCTGCGCAAAAAGCCCTCTTTGTCGGCGTCGAGGATGGCCACCAGCGACACTTCGGGCAGGTCCAGGCCCTCGCGCAGCAGGTTGATGCCCACCACCACATCGTATTGCCCCAGGCGCAGGTCGCGCAGGATTTCCACGCGCTCAACCGTCTGCACTTCGCTGTGCAGATACTGCACCTTGACGCCGATCTCCTGCAGGTATTCGGCCAGGTCCTCCGCCATGCGCTTGGTCAGCGTGGTGACCAGCACGCGCTCGCCGTGCCCGACCCGTTCGCGCACCTGCGCGATCAGGTCGTCCACCTGCCCTTTCACCGGCTTTACCTCGATGACCGGGTCGACGATGCCGGTCGGACGGATGACCTGCTCGGCCACGACGCTGGCATGTTGAATTTCAAACGGCCCAGGCGTGGCGCTGGAGAAGATCGCCTGGCGGAAGCGCTGTTCGAACTCCTCGAACTTCAACGGGCGGTTGTCCAGCGCGCTGGGCAGGCGAAAACCGTAATCGACCAGCACGGTCTTGCGGGCGCGGTCGCCGTTGTACATGCCGCCGATCTGCGGGATGGTCATGTGGCTCTCGTCCAGGATCAGCAGAAAGTCGTCCGGGAAGTAATCCAGCAGTGTAAACGGCGGTGTACCGGCTGGTCGTCCATCCAGCAGGCGCGAATAGTTTTCAATCCCGCTGGTGTAGCCTACC